>CAMCNM010000231.1 GCA_945876015.1 Gemmatimonas phototrophica | reverse complement strand
ACGATTACGCGGGCGCTCCGCCCGCCGAGGACGAGCAGGACAAGCGGCACGCCCGCTCGGCTCGCGGCGTCGGCTCCAAGAGCGCCGACGATCTGTCTCCCGAGGAGCTGCAGAAGCTGCTCGGCTTCGGTTGATCCGCCCGACCCTGTAGATCACCCTCTCCGGAGCGTCGTCGCTTCATGATCCTTCGGCGTTACGGCAGTACCGCGCACAGCGTGGTGCCCAATTTCGATTCCAAGGCTCTCACCGAGATCGGTTTTCGGCGGGACAACGAGCACTCCCGTCCCGTCGAGGAGCTCGAAGCCAGCCACGAGCGCGTGCGTGAGCACGAACTGGTGGCCAGCGCCGAGGGCTTCGTGCAGGACGAGGTCGAGCAGGGCCTCCTCGCGGACCTCGAGACTCGGCTCCGCCAGTTCGAGAGAGATCTCGCGGAGGACGAGGTGCTGGTCGTGGAGAGCGAGCAGGGCGTGGACTACCCGAAGACGCGCACCCAGCAGAAGATCGTCGTGATCGAGGGCGAGAACAAATTCCACTTCACGACCACGGTGCACCCTCCCCTGCGGGTCGGCGTGTATCGGAAGAGCGCCCCCGGGCGATGAGCCCGCGCGGCCGGCCGCTCGCGGCGCTCTTCGCCGCGGTCCTGTGCCTGGCGTGCCGGCTCGAGAGACGGCCGGACGGGCCGGGGAGCGAGCCGGCCCCGGACGCGCCCGCGGCGTCGGGCAACGAGGCGGATTCCGCGCAGGACGTGATCGGCGCGATGGCCCTGGCGCTCGCGGCGGGTGATCCCGCGCGCGTGAGCGAGCTTTCCACGGGGGACGCGGTCCTGATCGACCAGGACGAGCGCGTGCGCTGGACGCGCGCGGATTCGGTGGGGCCCCTTCCCGCTCCGCTGCCCGTGAGCGAGCGCGACCTCGGTTGGCGCCTGCGCGACTCCTCCTTCATGCGGCTGTCACCCGACGCGGCGCTCCTTTCGCTCCGCTACCAGGCGTCGGTGTCGGTTGACAGCATTCCGCGATCGGCGGTTGAGAGCTGGGTCTTGGTGCGCACGGACGGGAGCTGGAAGGTGCGGTATCTGCACCGGAGCCGCGGCCTCGGCGGGAGCGCCTCACGGCCGTGAACGAGCCGGGGCTCACCCTCGCCGGCGTTCGCGCGGCCCGGGTGCGCATCGCGGGCGCTCTCGTCCAAACTCCTCGCACCCTGTCGCTCGCGTTCGGCGACATGATCCCGGGTCGGCTGCACGTGAAGTTCGAGAACCTTCAGCGCACCGGCTCGTTCAAGGAGCGCGGTGCCCTCAACAAGCTTCTCCAGATCGGCCACGATGCGCGCGCTCGCGGCGTGGTGACGGCGAGCGCGGGCAATCACGCACAGGCGGTCGCCTGCCACGCGCAGCGCCTCGGCATCGCGGCCACCGTCGTCATGCCCGAGAACACGCCGCTCATCAAGGTGAGCAACACCGAGGGGTTCGGCGCGCGCGTCGTGTTTCATGGGCACATCTTCGACGAGGCGGCCGTCGAGGCGCAGCGGCTGGAAGCGGCGGAGGGGCTGGTGATGGTCCACCCGTTCGACTATCTGGACGTCATGGCGGGCCAGGGAACGATCGGGCTCGAGATCGTGGAGCAGGTCCCGGAAGTCGACGTGGTGGTCGTGCCGGTGGGAGGGGGTGGGCTGATCTCGGGGATCGCGGTGGCGATCAAGTCGCTGCTCCCGAACGTGCGCGTGATCGGCGTCGAGAGTGCGGCGGCGCCGTCCGCTCGGGCGTCGCGCGACGCCGGACGCGTGGTCAAGAGCGAGAGCGCCGACACGATCGCCGACGGCATCGCCACGAAGCGGGTCGGCGAGCTCACGTTCGCGCACATGCAGCGCTGGGTGGACGACCTGGGCATCGTGAGCGAGGATGAGATCGCGACCGCGATCCTGCTCCTGCTCGAGCGCGAGAAGACGGTCGCGGAGGGCGCGGGCGCGGCGCCGGCCGCCGCTCTGCTGAACGGACGGATCCCGCTTTCGGCCGATCAGACGACCGTGTTCGTGCTTTCGGGCGGCCACATCGACGTCAACCGCGTATCCCGAATCATCGACCGCGGCCTGGTCGCCGACGGGCGCCTCGTGCGGCTGCTGGTGCGCATGCCGGACCGTCCGGGCTCGCTCGCCCGATTGACGCACGCGGTCGCCGAGCTCGGCGCCAACGTGCACGAGATCGTGCACCGCCGCGACTTCGCCGACATCTCGGTGGGCGACGTGGTGATCGTCATGCATCTGGAGACGCGCGGCCGCGCGCACGCGCAGGCGATCGTGGCTGCGCTCCAGGCCCAGGGACTGGTGGTGAAGGAGGAGGCATGACTGGATTCTGACCCACTCCTCCCGCCGCCGATCAGCCCGGACGTCGAGGGCGAGGCCAATTCTCCTGCGCAGCGGCTCGAGCCCGATTTCCGGCACTTCAGGCTGCTCGAGGAGGCGACCTACACGTGGTGGCACCCGCTCGACGGGAAGGCGCCGCGCCGACTCTACCGCCTGGTCGCTCCCGAGGGGTTGGCGCACGATTTCGCCACGATTCCCAGGCCGCTCTGGGCGCTCATCTCACCGCTCGACCTCGGGCTCGCCTCGATCTTCCACGATTTCCTCTACAGCGCGGGTGGAAGGGTGGTCACCTTGCTCTGGGAGGCGGAGGGGTGGGTGCCGCAGCACCAGTGCTGGTCCCGGCGTCACACCGACGCGCTCTTCGCCCAGATCATGAGGGAGCAGGGTGTCCCGAAATGGAGACGCCGGGCGGCGTATCTGGCGGTCCGCGCCTTCGGTCGCAAGCATTGGGGTTGATGAGGGGCAAAATTCCTCGAGAGGTGAAGACCATGTCTACGCCAACCTCCTTCCGCTCCCCGCTCCCGGGGTTCCTGGCGGCGCTCCTTCTCCTGATCGGGCTGGCCTCGCCGATGGGAGCTTCGGGCCAGCTGCCGGAACGGACCCGGGTCAACACCCGCGCGGTGGCCGACTCGTTCGGGTACCGTATCGCGACCCTGAATCCGACGCACGGACCGGTCGGAACGGCGGTGACGGTGCGCTGGCAGTATCTGCCCGCGCTCACGCCCATGCACCTGAGCCTGGGCGCGCTGCACGTCGGCTTCGAGGTTTTGAAGGACGTCCTGACCAATCGGGAAGGGGAGTTCACGGACACCATCGTGATTCCGGAGTGGGCGGAGTCCACGCGGCCGCACGTGCTCGTCGTGCAGGATCTCTATTTCTCCCCGCTGGCGCTTTCCTCCAACTTCCTCGTGACAGACAGGGACGGGACGCTCTCGCGGACCGGGCGGATTCAGCCTTCGACGGGTCGCTGCGCAGTCCTGGTGGGCGACGACGGAGACATCAACAACCTGATCGGCGACATCCAGGGGCTCGCGGTCGGCGAGCGCGCGATCGTATCCGGCACGCTCGGGGATCCAGCCGCGTGCGGGGGAGCGGAGGGCGTCACGATCAAGATCACCAGCATCCGGGCGCAGTTCGCCGGCTAGGCTAGAGCTTCCCCATCAGCTCCTCGAGTGCCGGGAGGAGATCCGGAGTCTCCGTCAGCACCGGCGCCAGCGGATCCTTGCCCCCGAGGGCTCTCATTCGCTTGGGCATCGACTCGATCGTGTAGTGCGCGAGCGAGAGAGACTCATCCACTTCGCTCCAGAGGAGCGGCGCGGAGACGGTCGCGCCCGGCTTCTCGCGCGCGCTGAACGGGGCAGCGACCAGTTGGCCCTGACGGTTCTGCAGAT
>CAMCNM010000230.1 GCA_945876015.1 Gemmatimonas phototrophica | reverse complement strand
TCAGCAGCGCCTGCGTGAACGCGTCGTAGAACACCGGACGGAGAGCGGCCGATTCGGACGCACCCTGAGCCCACGCGATCGCGAGCGCCTGCGCGGCCTCGGCTGACAGCGCGCGCGACGGTGAGCCGGCGGCTTCGGCCAGAATCCGCACGCCGTCCTCCGCGGGCAGAAGGGTCGCGGCATGGAGGGCCCGCCGGCGCAGCATGCTGTCGTCCGGCGCGAGGCCGCGGATCCAGTCGAGCACCGTGCTCACTCGGCCCCCCGCCGCCAGCGGCGCCATCAGCGCCCCGGTCGTCAGCCCGTCCTCGGGATGCGCGCGAACCCAGGCGGTGATGCGGTCCAGCTCGGGCGCCCGGAGCCGCATCGCCGCGAGGGCACCGGCGACCGCCATCCGCACTTGCGGGGAGCTATCGTTCAGCGCTGCGATGAGCGCGATGCGATTGGCCGGAAGCGTATCGCCGACGAGCGACTCCGCGGCCGCCGAACGGTTACGCCAGTCGGGCGAGCCCTGGAGCCACTCGACGATGCGGCGGCTCGCGTCGGGCTCGTCGAGCTTGCTCAGGGCGCGCAGCACGCCCGCCGCGGCCCGTTCGCTCTTGTCGTAGGCGTCGAGCGCGGCGTACACCTGCGCGCGCTTCGCCCGCCAGGTGCCCGACTCGAAGGCGTTCGCGAGTCCCCACGCGGCGTTTTCGCGCGCGGCGGCATCCGGATGAGCGAGGCGGGCGATCACCGTGTCGAGCGCCGCGGGCGACGCTTCGCCGCGGGCGAGCAGCCGGCTGAGCGCGAGCGTGGCCGGGGCGGCGCCCGAGCCGCTTGTGTCGAGCGTGCTGAGCGCGTCCGCCGTCGCGGCGCCGCCGATCTTGCCGAGCGCCTCCACCACGCTGCGCTGCACCGAAGAGTCCTGATCCTCGGCGAGCATCCGCAGCAGCCGGGTCTCGACCGACCGCGACGACTGGAAGAGCTGTCCGAGGGCGAAGGCGGCTTCCGCGCGGACCGAGGCGAAGTCGTCCGCGAGCAGCTCGATCAGATCGACCATCGCGCGAGGGTCCTGCACCGAGCCGAGCGCGAACGCGGCGCGCGCCCGGACCGCGGCGTCCGGGTCCTCCAGCAGCCGCACCAGCGACGCGCCGTCGCGCGCTTCCTGGTACGCGACCACCGTTTGGAGCGCGGGGCTGTCCAGGAGATCGCCCGAGCCGGAGGATTCGCCCGCGCAGCCGATCGCCGCGATCAAGAGGGGCCAAGCAGCGAGAAGGCGCGGCCTCACATTCCCCCTTCTTCCAGGAAGCGGGAGACATCCTCGCCCGTGACGTGGAAGTCGCCCAGGTCGCTGCCTGCGTCAGGCGTGTGCCAATCGGAGCCACCCGTGACGAGGAGCCCGGCGGTCCGCGCCGTCCGCTCGAGATGCCCGATCAGCCGGGCATCGGCGCGCGGGCGGTAGACCTCGAGCCCTCGGAGTCCGTCCCGGACCATCGAGGGCAGGAGCTCGTCGATCAGGTCCAACGGCGGATGCGCCCAGACCGCGATCCCTCCGGCGGCCTTCACCACGGCCACTACGCCCCCGGGATCGATCAGGCTGGTCGGCACGAAGGAGGGCTGGATGTCGCCGATCCAACGGTCGAAGGCGTCGGGCACGCTCGAGGCATGACCCGCCTCGACCAACGCCCGCGCGAGGTGCGGACGACCGATGCTGCCGCGGTCCGGACCCGCCGCCCTCAACACCGCTTCCATCTCGACGTGGATGCCCTGATTCCCGAGCCGGGCGATCATCTCCTCCATGCGGCGCTCGCGTGAGCCCATCGCTTTGGACTCGTGCTCGCGCAGGCTCGGAGAGGTCGGATCGATGAAGTAGCCGAGCACATGCACGTCGCGGCCGCGGTGCGTGCTCGAGAGTTCCACGCCCGGGATCACGTGCAGGGGAAGACCGGCAGCCGCACGCGTGGCCTGCTCCACGCCGCCGACGGTGTCGTGGTCGGTGAGAGCGATCACGTCGAGGCGGCCGGTCGCACGCTTCACGACCTCGGCGGGGCTGCACGCTCCATCCGACGCGGTCGAGTGCATGTGAAGATCCAGCCGCATCGGCATCGAGCCACTCCTTTACCTGAACAGACCTGGAAATCGAAGCGGGGCGGAGCCACCGCCCCGCCCCGCCGATACTTGCCCTCCACCTTCGAGGTGCTCGAAACGTTTAGACGAGCGAGCCGCTGGCCGACGCATGTTCGAGGGCCTTGTAGTCCTCGGGCTTGAAGAGCTTCTCGGCCGAGAAGTTGACCGGGGGCTCCCTGCCCGCGTACTCGGTCAGCACGACGACCTCGTTCTTCTCGACCTTCAGGACGCCGCCCGCCACGTGGAACTCCTCGGCACCGCCGCCCGGCTTCTCGACCGTCAGCTTGCCCTGACCGAGCAGGACGACCATGGGCGCGTGGTTTGGAAGGATCCCCACCATGCCGTCCCACGCGGGGGCCACGAGGCCGCCCGCTTCGCCCTGGAACACGACCTTCTCGGGCGACACCACCCGGACATGGAGAGTCGCCACCTCAGCCTTCCTTCTTCATCCGCTCGGCGGTCTCGATCACCTCTTCGATGCCGCCCTTCATGTAGAAGGCCTGCTCCGGGAAGGAGTCGAACTCGCCGGCGGCCACGCGCTCGAACGACGCGATCGTGTCCTCGAGCTTCACGTAGCGACCCTTGATGCCGGTGAACTGCTCGGCGACGTGGAACGGCTGCGACAGGAACCGCTCCAGCCGGCGCGCCCGGTTCACGATGATCTTGTCCTCTTCCGTGAGCTCGTCCATCCCCAGGATCGCGATGATGTCCTGCAGATCCTTGTAGCGCTGCAGGATCTGCTGCACCGAGGCTGCCACCTTGTAGTGACGCTCCCCGATGAACTGCGGATCGAGGATGCGCGAGCTCGAGTCGAGCGGATCGACCGCGGGATAGATCCCCTTCTCCGAGATCGACCGCGAGAGCACGGTGGTCGCGTCCAGGTGCGCGAACGCGGTCGCGGGAGCCGGGTCGGTCAGGTCGTCGGCGGGCACGTAGATCGCCTGCACCGACGTGATCGAGCCCTCGCGGGTCGATGTGATGCGCTCCTGCAGCTCGCCCATCTCGGTGCCGAGCGTCGGCTGGTAACCCACCGCGGACGGCATGCGGCCGAGCAGCGCCGACACCTCGGATCCCGCCTGCGTGAAGCGGAAGATGTTGTCGATGAAGAGGAGCACGTCCTGCTTCTCGACGTCGCGGAAGTACTCGGCGATGGTGAGACCCGAGAGACCGACGCGAAGCCGGGCTCCCGGCGGCTCGTTCATCTGGCCGTACACGAGCGAGGTGGAGTTGATGACGCCCGACTCCTTCATCTCGAGCCAGAGATCGTTCCCTTCGCGCGTGCGCTCGCCCACGCCGCAGAACACCGAACGGCCACCGTGCTCCTGGGCGATGTTGTTGATCAGCTCCATGATCACGACCGTCTTCCCCACGCCGGCGCCGCCGAACAGGCCGGTCTTCCCGCCCTTCACGTAGGGAGCGAGCAGATCGACGACCTTGATGCCGGTCTCGAAGATCTCGGTCTTGGGCTCGAGGTTGGCGAACTTGGGCGCCAGACGATGGATGGGCCACCGCTCGACCTTGGCGCCGCCGCCGACCGGGCCCATCTCGTCCACGGGCTCGCCGAGCACGTTCAGGATGCGCCCGAGCGCCGCCTCGCCCACAGGGACAGTGATGGCCGAGCCGGTGTTCTCGACGTCCATGCCGCGCGTCACGCCGTCGGTCGAGGACATCGATACGGCGCGCACCTGGCCCCGGCCGATGTGCTGCTGCACCTCGG
>CAMCNM010000229.1 GCA_945876015.1 Gemmatimonas phototrophica | reverse complement strand
CGAGCGTGGTCTCCATGGTGCAGGCACCGCGCACCGAGACGGTGCGCCTGCTCCAGGTGCGCGGCGTGGACGCGGCCTATCCGTTCTACGGGACGGTGCGGACGGCACCCGCGGGCTCGTGGCCTCCGCGCGCGGGCGAGGCGCTGGTGGACCCCGCGGTGTTGACCATGCTCGACGCCCGCCCCGGCGACACGCTGATTGTGGGCACGTCCTCGTTCCGCGTGGCGGGGACGGTCGAGGATCTGATGGGCGAGTTCGGCCTGCAGACCGCCGTCGGCCCGCGGGTGTGGATCACGCACGAGGCGTTGGACGGCGCCGGTCTGCTCGCGTTCGGGAGCCTCGCGCAGTTCGAGAGCTACCTGAGCCTTCCCGACGCGGACCAGCTCGAGGACTTCGAGTCCCGCTACGACCCCGTCTTCGACAGCACGCAGGTGCGGTTCAACACCGCCGAGGAACAGGCGCAGCGCCTGACCCGCTCACTCAACTACCTGAGCCGTTACCTCGGATTGGTGGGACTCGCCGCGCTGCTGCTCGGCGGAGTCGGCGTGGGGAGCGCGGTGCACGTGTTCGTGCGTGAGCGGCGCGCCTCGGTCGCGGTGCTGCGCTGCGTGGGCGCGGATCAGGCGAGCATCTTCACCGCGTACCTGATCCAGGCCGGCGTGCTCGGCCTGGGAGGCGCCGCGGTCGGCGCGGTCCTCGGCGTGATGGTGCAGCGGCTGCTGCCGATGTTCCTCGCCGGCGCGCTTCCGGTGCAGGTGACTCGCCAGTTCACGCCCTGGCCGGTCTTGGCGGGCCTGGGAATGGGCCTCTGGGTGGCGCTCTTGTTCGCGTGGCTTCCGCTGCTCGCGGTGCGCGACGTGCCGCCGCTCGCGGCGCTACGTGAGGACGTCGAGCGGCCACGGCGACGACTGGACGTCCTGCGCATCCTCGCCTGGGCGGCGCTGGCGGCGAGCGTGGTGGCGCTCAGCGTGATCGAGGCGCCGGAGCGCGATCAGGGGCTCAACTTCGCCGCCGGGATGGGCGCCACCATCGCGGTCCTCTGGGCGGTGGCATCGCTCGTGGTCTGGCTGACCCGCCGCTTCGCGCCGAAGGGAGCGCCGTATCCGATCCGGCAGGGCATCGCCAACCTGCACCGGCCGCAGAACCAGACGGTGGCGATCACGCTCGCGCTCGGGTTCGGCGTCTTCGCGGTGGGCACGATCCTCCAGCTCGAGAGCGCGCTGGTGCACGGCCTCTCGCTGGACGAGTCGCGCGGCAACGCGAACCTCGTGCTGTTCGACATCCAACCCGACCAGGAGGAGGGCGTGTTGGCCGCGCTCCCGGCGGACGCGCGCAGCACCGCCTCGCTGGTCCCACTCGTGCCGGCGCGCATCGCCGCGCTGAAGGGCGTCGCCATCGAGGAGCTGAGAGCCGATGGGCGGGGTCCCCGTGGCCGGTTGCGCCGCGAGTACCGCAACACCTGGCGGGACACCATGACGACCGCCGAGACACTGGTCTCCGGCCAGTGGTGGGATGCGCCGGACACCACGCCGGCCGCTCAGCTCGCCCTTCCGGATGCGCTGACCCAGCGGGTGGTGCGCGTCTCCCTGGAGGCCGAGCTCGCCTACGACCTCGACGTGGCGATCGGCGATCGCATCACCTGGGACTTCGCGGGCCGCACGGTCGAATCGGTGGTGACCAGCCTGCGCACGGTGGACTGGGCGCGCTTCGAGCCCAACTTCTTCGTGGTGTTCGAGCCGGGCGCGATCGAGGACGCGCCGCGCATGTCGGTCGTGGTCGCGCGCGTCGAGGACCCGACCGCTCGAGCAGATCTCCAGACCAGGCTGGTGCGTGCCTACCCCAACATCTCGGCCGTGGATATGACGCGCGTCCAGGAGGCGCTCGAGCGGGTGCTGTCACGGGTGAACGGCGCGCTCCAGTTCCTGGGTCTCTTCACCGCGGCGGCCGGGGTGATCGTGCTCGCCGGGGCGCTCGGCACCTCGCGCTTCCAGCGCATGCGCGAGAGCGCGCTGCTCCGCACGCTCGGCGCACGCCGCAGCACGGTCCGCATCGTCCTGCTGACCGAGTACCTCGCGCTGGGCACGCTCGCATCGGTCACCGGGCTCGCCCTCGCGGTCGTCGCGTCGGGCTCGCTGGCGCGCAGCGTGTTCGAGCTGGATTTCCTCCCGGACTTCGGCTCGCTGGCCGCCGTCTGGGCGGGAGTGACCGTGCTGACGGTGCTGGTCGGGCTCGGAGGCAGCGGAGGTCTGCTCCGGCGGCCCCCGCTTCCCGTGCTGCGTCGGGCATCCGAGTGAGAGATTGGCCGATCCTCGCGGCGCACTCCAGGCGACGCGGGACCCCGGCCCCTCTCCGCTGACGTGACCCAAGCAACTCTCCCCGCCGAGAAGAAGCACGCTGCGCTCTCGCGGGAGCTCTCCGAGTTCCTGATCGAGCTGTCGATCGCCGTGCACCGGTACGCCATGTATCCGCCTGGGCACCCGTCCCTGGGTCCAGCGGTGGAGAACGTGGTGGGCCGGCTCGCGGAGATCTTCGAGAATCGCCGCGCGGTCTCGATCGGCGTGGCGCACCGGCAGCTCGTCATCGAAGGTGTGGCGACGGATCCGCGCCATCCCGTTCTCTCCGACCTCGCCCGGCGGCTCCACAACCATCAGCTGGGCGCGCTCTCGTTCGCGGTGGGCACGAACGCCCGGGAAGTGGAGGGGATGCTCGCGCTGCTGGCGCGCGAGTCGGAGCGCGAGGGCGATCCCATCGGGCTGACCCCGTCGCGGATCCCGACCTGGGACCACGCGCGCGTCTACCCAGTCGGTTACGACCAGCTCGAAATGAAGTCGTCGCAGGGCGCGGACGAGGACCAGCACATGGACCGCGCGACCCAGCTCTGGCTCGGCCTCGCGCAGTCGGCGCTCGCCAGCGACGAGCCGGTCGATCCGAACGCCAGCCCCGACGCCAAGTCGCTCGCGGCCGCGATCGACGGGCACCGCCGCGAGGCGGCCGATGATCAGGTGATCGTCGGCTACCTGCTGCAGCTCGTCGACGAGCTCAAGACGGGGCAGGGCGGGGAAGCCGAAAAGGTGCGCCGGCGCGTTTCCGCGCTGGTCAACGAGCTGGGCGACGGCACGCTCGCGCGTCTGGTCGAGATGGGAGGCAACGAAGCGCAACGGCGTCAGTTCCTGCTCGACGCCAACCAGGGGCTGGCGGTGGACGCAGTCGTGAAGGTGCTGCGTGCCGCGGCCGAACGGGGCGGGCAGTCGATCTCCACCTCGATGACGCGCCTCCTGAGCAAGCTCGCCGTGCACGCCGACAAGGGGACCGACTACATGCGCGCGCGCGCCGACACCGCGCTGCGCGAGAACGTCGAGGAGCTGATCGCGGGCTGGAAGCTCGCGGACCCCAACCCGGACCAGTACACGGCGGTGCTGGACGCGATGGCGAAATCGAGCCCGCTCTTCCAGATCCGGGTCGAGCGCGACGAATGCCAGATGACCGGTCCCATGCGGGTCGTCCAGCTCGCGATCGAGGTGGACGCCTGGGGACCGACCGTCCAGACCGCGGTGGGTGATATGCTCGGGTTGGGGATGGCGTCGAGCCTGATCCAGCTGATCGATCAGGCGCCCTCCGGCACCAAGGTGGCCGAAGAGGTGCGTCGGCATCTCACCAGCCCGACGTAGCTCAAGAGGGTGCTCGACGCCGCCGACGTGGACGAGGCGGCCCTGCAGATGCTGATCGATGGGATGGGCTCCGCGGCCATTCCACCCCTGCTCGACGTGCTCGCCGACTCGGACTTGCGCTCGGTGCGGCGCAAGGTGTTCGACCGGCTGGTGAAGATGGGG
>CAMCNM010000228.1 GCA_945876015.1 Gemmatimonas phototrophica | reverse complement strand
TCCTTGGCGTTGTGCACCATGTGGAGGGCGAAGTCGAACAGACCGCCGGAAACCGGCTCACCGTCTACCAGCACGTGCCGCTCGACCATGTGCCAGCCGCGCGGCCTGAGGAGCAGCGTCGCGATCTTGTCGTTCAGCTTGTACGACTTCCCGCCTGTCTCGAGCGAGATCGTGCGTCGCACCGCGTCGCGCAGATTGCGTTGCCCCTGGATGATGTTCTCCCAGGTGGGCGAATTGGCGTCCTCGCAGTCGGCCATGAAGACCCTGGCGCCCGAATTGAGCGCGTTGATCATCATCTTCCGCTCGACCGGGCCGGTGATCTCCACGCGCCGGTCCGCGAGGTCCGGCACGACCGGAGCCACCTGCCACTTGGGGTCCTCCCGAACGGACCGGGTGCTCTCGAGGAAATCCGGGAGCTCGCCCGCGTCCAGGCGTGCCTGGCGCTGCACGCGCGCGGCGAGGAGTTCGCGCCGGAGGGGTCCCAGCTCACGCTGCAACCGCGCCACCAGCGCCAACGCCTCAGGGGTCAGCACGTCGTCCGCTGGAGGACCGACGATCGTGACGCCCGAAGGGATGGTTGAAGCCGTTTCGAAGTCGTTGGTGCGGGCCATCTGTCTTCCTGTGCCTCTGTGGTTGGCTTTGCGAGCGGCTCGGCTTGTCCACGCCGCGGGTGGGTCTCGGGGAGAAAATAAGCGGGGGCGGGGTGGATAGGCGAGCGATCGTCGAGGAGGCGCCCGGCGGGTCGGGGAAACTTGCGGAGCGGCCCCACCTGGCGGAATGTTCACCCGTACACCGGACGTTTCCGGTCCCGCCCTCAGGGGCGCGGACCTCTCCGCAGGAGGAGTCCATGGCACGGCGCCTTTTCGTCTTCTTGGCTCTGGCCACCCTTTCGCTGGCCGCCCCTTCGGTCGTGCAGGCCCAGCTGCCGCCGGCCCCCGTGCCCAAGCCGCCCCCGACGGTCATCGACCCGAAGATAGCCGCCTTCGCGCGAGTCTATGCGGAGGTGACCGCCACGAAAGAAGAGTACCTCGTCAAGTTCGCGCGCGTCCACGACGCCCCGGGCAGGGAGGCTTGGCGCGTGGAATACGACGCGAAGATCTCGGAGGTACTGGCGGCCCGTGGGATGACCAGGGCCCAGTACGACGAGATGGTTCGCGCGGTCAGCACCGACCCGGTCCTGATGCCTCAGTTCGAGGTGGCGCTGAAGAACGCGAACGCCGGCTGACCCGTCCCGGATCGATCCTCGTTCTCGATTGGCGGTTCCCACATCACTGACAGAGGAGACAGCCATGGGTTTCAGGCGCATCGGACTCAGCCTCACCCTCGTTGCGCTCGCGGCGATGTCCGGCTGCGCGAGCGAGACCCAGGCAAGCGGAGCGGAGCCTACGTTCACCAAGGGCGGCGACGACCGGACGGGCGCGTACGACCTGGTGGAGAATTTCTGGAAGCCGGCGCCCAACCACGGTGCGGAATGGACCTGGGGATCGATCGCCGCGGTCGGGGTGGACAACCCCAACCGGATCTTCGCGACCGCCTGGGGAGACCGGCCGGCTCCGAATCCGAATCAGCCGGCGGGACAGGCGCCGAATCGAGCCGTGCGGCGGCAGAATTACATCAACGTGATCGATGGCAACGGCAACATGATCGAGAACTGGTCCCAGTGGGACACGCTCATGACCCAGCCGCATCGGATCATGATCGACCCTTACGATCCCGAACGGCACGTCTGGGTCGTGGATCTCGGATCGCCGGGGGCGTACGAGCAGGTCTTCAAGTTCACGAACGACGGCAAGCGGCTCGTGGTGCACCTCAGGGATCCGGCCACGCAGGTGAGCGCAGCCGAGCAGCGGAAGAACACCCATCCGGGTCCCCTCGACTTCGGCCAGCCGTCGGTCATCGCCTTCCTTCCGGACGGTCATTTCCTCCTTGGTGATGGTTATCAGAACGGTCGTATCGCAAAGTATACGACCGACGGGGAATTCGTCTCACAGTTCGGGTCGGTGGGGAGCGGTCCGGGTCAGTTCGACCTCATCCACGGCATCGCGGTGGATCGGAGCGGGCGCATCTACGTTGCCGATCGGCGCAATCATCGGATCCAGGTCTTCACAAGCGAGGGTCAGTTCATCGAGGAATGGCGGAACATCTTCGACCCGGTCAACATCATGATCGACCAGAACGAGTCCGTTTGGGTGGCGGACGGCACGCTGAACCGCATCCTCAAGTACAGCACCCAGGGCGAGCTGCTCGACTACTTCGGCGCGTACGGAAAGGTCTCTTCGCTCGGACGTGCTGGACTGAATTGCGCCGACGAGGAGAAAGTCTGTGGCGGCTTTGCGCTGCCCCACAACTTCGATGTCGATCAGGATGGAAATATCTACATCGCACAGTACAGCGGTCCTTGGGTGGACAAGCTGGTGCCGAAGCCGAACGCGGACCCCGCCCGATTGATCGGACAGCCGCTGAAACTTTCGAAGTAGCCGCAGTCGGGTACGAGAGGCCAGTAAGGACGGGGAGCCCTGCCCACTGGGCGGGGGCGCTGCGTGTTCGTGCACCCAGGTAGGCTGGCCCACCCCGCCCCAACTGGCGCGAACCCCACCCCCGGTCGAGATTCGTGCGCGCCCGCGGGACCCCTCACGGAGAGGGGCGCCCGGGAGGGCGCCCTGGTAGGGGTCAGGCGTACCGCGCGGAGAGGAATTGAGAACCAAGCTGACGATCTTCGGATCGATCTTCCCGTTGGTCTTTGCACTCGACTGGATCTCGAAGCGGTGGGCGTTGGAAGCGCTCGGGGGAGGCAATCGGATGGAGCTTCTCGGGGGGCTCCTGCCGCTCACCCTCGCATTCAACCGCGGGGCCGCTTTCGGGTTCATGAACCACCTCGCCGACGCGCGCTGGTTTTTCGTCCCCGTGACCTTGATCGCGTTGATCCTGCTCGGCGTCCTGCTCGTGCAGTCACGGAAGGACGACTATCTCCGTCTGGTGGCTCTGACCTTCGTGGTATCGGGAGCGGTCGGGAACCTCTACGACCGGGTGCGATGGGGCCGTGGGGTGGTGGATTTCATCGGTCCAGTGGACCTGGGATTCGCCCCGTTTCCGATCTTCAACGTTGCCGACATCGCGATCACCTGCGGGGCCGGGCTCCTCGCGCTTTCCTTCTGGCTAGAGGTGCGTGAGGAGCGCCGCGCCGCGGCCACGGGGCCCGAAGTGGCCGCCCCTCCCCCGTGATCGTTCTGGAAGTTGGCACGAAGGTGGCGAAGAGGGGGTCGGCGCGCTGTCGTTCGATCCCCAATCAGCCGGGCGGAAACCGTATCATGCCGGGAGAGCTCCGACAGAATGCCCTTACGGGGCGCTGGGTCGCGGTCGCACCGGGCTGTGCGGATCGCCCGCTCGCGGGGAGCGGGCGCCAGCGTGAGCCTCGTCCGGCCCAGGCTTCCGATTGTCCGTTCTGCCCGGGAAACGAGAAGGAGCTCCCCGTGATCCTGCAGGAACGGTGCGCTCCGGACGGGACTGGATGGGGCATCAGGGTGGTGCGGAACCGCTATCCGGCCTTCGAGTGGGGGGATACCGGGGAACGCCCGCCCGGGGTGGGGAAGACCCTCGCGCTCGGCTCCGACGTTCCGATGCTGATCGCCTCTCCGATGCCCGCCCTCGGGACCCAGGATGTGATCATCGAAGCACGGGCGTACGACCGCGACCTGCCCGACCTCTCCGCTCGGGAGACGGAGGAGGTCGTCGAGGTCTATCACGAGCGCTTCGTGGTTCTCTCCCAGGAAGCGTGCGCCGCGCGGGTCTTCCTGTTCCGCAACCGCGGCGCCGACGCCGGGAACAGCCTGCTCCACGCGCACGCCCAGGTGATCGCCAC
>CAMCNM010000227.1 GCA_945876015.1 Gemmatimonas phototrophica | reverse complement strand
TCGGCACGACGGTGCACAACGTCGAGCTCAAGGCCGGAAAGGGCGCCCAGATGGCGCGCTCGGCCGGCTCGGGCGTGCAGGTGATGGCAAAGGAGGGCGACTACGTCACCCTGCGCCTTCCCTCCACCGAGATCCGGCGCGTGCGGCGTGAGTGTTATGCGGTAGTGGGCCAGGTCGGGAACCTCGACCACGAGCTCACCGTGATCGGCAAGGCGGGCGCGAACCGTTGGCGGGGCCGCATGCCACGCGTGCGCGGCGTGGCCATGAATCCGGTGGACCATCCGCTGGGCGGCGGTGAAGGCAAGGCGTCCGGCGGCCGGCCCCCGACGTCGCCCTGGGGCAAGCCCGAGGGCGTGAAGACACGGCACAAGAAGAAGCAGTCGAACAAAGACATCGTTCGCGGCAGGAAGCGCGGCAAGGCGACCAGGTAAGGAAGAGCCATGGCACGTAGCGTAAAGAAGGGCCCGTACATCGACGACAAGCTCCTCCTGAAGGTGGAGGTGATGAATTCTCGGAACGAGAAGAAGGTCGTCAAAACGTGGGCTCGCTCATCGACCATCTCGCCCGACTTCGTCGGCCACACGGTCGCCGTGCACAACGGCAACAAATTCATCCCCGTCTACGTGACGGAGAACATGGTGGGCCACAAGCTCGGTGAGTTCGCCCCCACGCGGCTCTTTCGCGGACATGGCGGCAAGCTCTCGGACAAGCGCGCCGCCGCGGCGTCCGCGCCTGGCGGCGGGGCGCCGCCGGCGTCCGGCGGCGGCAAGCCGGCGAAGAAGGCCTAGGGGATAACCGATGCAAGCCAAAGCGATCGCGAAGCACGTGAGGATGAGCCCGCGTAAGGTCCGCCTGGTGGTGGATCTGATCCGGGGCAAGAGCGTGGGCGAGGCCTACACCATCCTCCAGTTCTGCCCGAAGGCGGCTTCCGAGCCGATCAACAAGACGCTGCGCTCGGCGGTGGCCAATGCCACGGTCAAGGCCCAGGACCAGGGCAAAGTGCTCGACGTGGACGACCTCTTCGTGAGCGAGATCCACGCCGATCCGGGTCCGATCCTGCACCGGTTCCGTTCGGCGGCCATGGGAAGGGCAGCTCCGATCCAGAAGAAGACGAGCCACATCACGATCGTCGTGGACAAGAGGGGTAACTGATGGGCCAGAAGACACATCCGCACGGCTTCCGCCTCGGCGTCGTGAAAGACTGGCGTTCGCGCTGGTACGCTGAAAAGGACTTCCCGCGCCTCCTCAAGGAGGACGAGACCGTCCGGAAGTACTTGCACCGTCGTCTCGCCCACGCGGCTCTGTCGCACGTCGAGATCGAGCGTAAGCCCAGCAAGATCGTGGTCACGCTGCACACCGCCCGTCCCGGAGTCGTGATCGGGAAGCGCGGCGCCGAGGTGGACAAGCTGCGCGACGAGCTGGCCATGCTCACGAGCGCCGAGATCTCGGTGAACGTCGAGGAGATCAAGCGCCCCGAGGTGGACGCGCGGCTCGTGGCCGAGAACGTCGCCCACCAGCTGCGTCAGCGGATCAGCTTCCGCCGCGCCATGAAGCGCGCGGTGCAGGCGGCGATCCGGAGCGGCGCCGAGGGCATCAAGATCGTGGCGTCCGGACGGCTCGGCGGCGCCGAGATCGCGCGGACCGAAGGTTACAACGAGGGGCGCGTGCCTCTCCACACGATTCGGGCCGACATCGACTACGCGCAGATCCACGCCTTCACGACCTACGGCACGATCGGGGTGAAGTGCTGGGTCTTCAAGGGTGAAGTGATCGAAGATCGTGGGGGCCGCACCTACTCCACCGGCGCCTGATCAGAACAAGGCCAGAATTCAAGGATAGGATAGAGCTACATGCTGGCACCGAAACGAGTTAAATACCGGCGGATGCACAAAGGCCGCATGCGGGGGAAGGCGACCCGCGGCAACCTCGTGTCGTTCGGCGAATACGGGCTTCAGGCCGCGGCCCCCGGCTGGATTACCAACCGGCAGATCGAGGCCGCGCGCGTGGCGATGACCCGCCACATCAAGCGCGGCGGAAAGGTTTGGATCCGGATCTTCCCGGACAAGCCGATCTCGAAGAAGCCGGCCGAGACGCGAATGGGAAAAGGAAAGGGCAACCCCGAGGGGTGGGTCGCCGTGGTGAAGCCCGGACGGGTGATGTTCGAGCTGGAGGGGATCGACGAAGCCACGGCTAGGAAGGCCATGGGCCTCGCGGCCGCCAAGCTCCCGATCAAGACCCGGTTCGTGATCCGCGACCAGCAGCTCGGGTCCTGAGGAGAACGAGAGATGAAGCCCGAAGAGATCAGGGAATGGGACAAAGCGGAGATCGAAACGCGCATCGTGGAGCTCAAGGAGGAGCTGTTCCGGCTTAAGTTCCGGAGCGCCACCATGGCTCTCGAGAATCCGCGCCTCGTCCCGAACATCCGAAAGGATATCGCACGCTTGAACACGATCCTGCGCGAGCGAGAGCTCGCCGCGCAGCGTAGCTAGGGGCCCGCATGGCGGAAAACGAAGCGGTAGAAGGGACCGAGGGGACGGCGCCCGGCGCGAGCACGAGCGAGCGCAATCAGCGCAAGACGCGCGTGGGCACGGTGAAGAGCGACAAGTCCGACAAGACCGTGACGGTCGTCGTACAGCGTCGCGTCGCGCATCCCTTCTACGGCAAGCAGCTGACGCAGACCAAGAAGTACCACGCGCACGACGAGAAGAACGAGTACAAGGTCGGGGACGTGGTCCGCATCGTGGAGACCCGGCCCCTGTCCAAGACCAAGCGTTGGCGCGTGGTCGAGCTGATCGAGCGGCCCGAGTAGGACTGACAAGGAAACTCAGATGATTCAGCAAGAGTCAATCATCCGCATCGCGGACAATACGGGCGCCAAGAGCGCGCTGTGCATCCGCGTGCTGGGTGGATCGAAGCGGCGTTATGCCATGGTCGGGGACGTGATCGTGATCACCGTCAAGGACGCGATCCCGAACGCCCCGGTGAAGAAGGGTGACGTGGCCAAGGCGGTCGTGGTCCGCACCAACAAGGAGATGCGGCGCCGGGACGGGACCTACATCCGTTTCGACGACAACGCCGCCGTGTTGATCGATCCCAAAGGGGAGCCGCGCGGGACGCGCATCTTCGGACCCGTGGGGCGCGAGCTCCGCGAGAAGAAGTACATGAAAATCGTCTCCCTCGCGCCCGAGGTGCTCTGAGCGATGGCGACCAAGAAGACGAACTCGGCGCGTGCCCCGAAGCTCGGCATCATGAAGGGTGACCGCGTGCGGGTGATCCGCGGCAACCAACGGGACACCGAGGGCACGGTCACGCGGGTGCTCCGCGACAAGCAGAAGGTCGTGGTCCAGGGCGTGAATCTGCGCAAGAAGCACACGCGTCCTAGCCCGACGAATCAGGAGGGTGGCATCATCTCCTTCGAGGCGCCGATCCATGTCTCGAACGTGATGCTGATCGATCCGACGAGCGGCGAGCCGACCCGCGTGAAGGCGCGGGTCGAGAAGGGCGGGGTCACCGAGCGGATTTCCGTGAAGAGCGGCAACCCGATTCCGCGGCCTCACTAGATCAGATTCAGAAACGCGGGCCGGTAAGCCCCCCGCGCCACTAGAACCGAGACGACGATGGCGAAGAAGGACGAGAAGGAAGAGACGCCCAAGAAGAACAAGGGCGGCGCGCCTCCCAAGGGCGGAGAGCAGCAGCCCAAGAAGGAGAAGACGCCGAAGGCCGCCAAGGGCGAGCAGCTGGGCGGCACCAACGTGACCGGTAAGAGCGTCAAGCTCGAGTCCCGTCTACGGCGGCACTATCGCGACGTGGCTGCTCCCCGGCTGACCATGCAGTTCGGCTGGAAGAACAAGCACCAGGTTCCG
>CAMCNM010000226.1 GCA_945876015.1 Gemmatimonas phototrophica | reverse complement strand
TCTTCTTCGCCGCGGGGAAGAGCACGTTGTTGAGGATCAGCCGGTAGCCCGGCGAATTGGGATGGAGCGAGAGATCGGTCGGCTCGTCGCCGATCTCGTGCTCCGCATCCTCGGGGTCGTGGCCGCCGAAGAATGTCCACGTCCCCTGGCCGAGGTCGCCGTGGATGTACTTCACGAACTCGCCCTCCTTCGCCAACACGATCGTCGCGGGCTTGAGGCGATCGATCCGGTACGACGTCGTGATGCCGTAGAAGTCGGGGAGCACACTCTCGTGGTTCTGCACGAGCATGCTCGGAACCGGATCGAACTTGGCCGAGAAGTCGAACAGGACGTACGTGCCGAGTGGTTTGCGCCGGGCCGTGTTCACCTGGTGCCCGTCGATGTCGCTGAACGCGTTCTCGGTGGACGAGATCTCGACCTCGGCGTTCTGGAACGCCATGGCGCGACTCCAGTCCATGCGTTGGCTTGCGTCCTGGTCGGGCGGGGATCCGTCCGCGAACGCCGCGGCGATGTCCACGTCGTGCGCGGCCAGCGCCAGATCGAGCGTCTCGGTCGCCGAGCACATGGCGAACAGGAAGCCGCCGCCGTCCACGTACGCCCGGATGTTTTCCGCGACGGCCTTCTTGAGCTGGGCCACGTTCTCGTAGCCCAGGTCGCTGGCCGTCTTCTCGTTCCGCGCGACGTCCTCGAGCAGCCACTGCGCGCCGCCGTACCGCAGGAAGTCCTTGGAGAACTGCCCCGTGAAGTCCTCGTGGTGCAGATGCAGCCATTCGTAGTTGCGGAGCCTGCCCGCGGTCACGTCGGGATCCCAGACCTTGTCGTAGGGAATGCCGACGTACTGGAGCACCATGGTGACCGCGTCGTCCCACGGCTCGGTGATCGATGGGGCGTAGACGGCGATCTTGGGCGCCTTCTCGAGCGAGACGGACTCCATGTTGGAGTTGGCGATCTCCGCTCGGATCGAGGCGACTTCGTCGGCCGTGATCGACTCGAGTGACACGCCGCCGAGCGCCGCCTCGCGGCGGTTCGTCTCCGTATCCAGAAGGAGGAAAGCGCCGCCCCGGTAGTTGAGCAGCCACTCCCCCTGCTCACCCCTCATGAGGGCGCGGTACGTGACGCCGTAGGCCTTGAGGTGGTTCGTCTGGCCGCGGTCCATCGGGATCAGCAGCTGCTGGGCGGCGAGCGCCGAGAAGGAGGCCGACCCGAGCAGGGCGGCGAGCGCCACCGTGAAGACGGTCTTCCTCATCACATGGTCCTCAGACGCTGCAGCTCGCGTCGCGCGTCCGGCGCTACCGCGCTGTCCGGCGAGTTCAGGATGAGATTCTCGAGCAACTGAATGGCCGTGGCGAGCCCGCGCTGACTCCGCGCGTGCCACCGCGCCAGAGCGAGCGCCGCTTCCGGCGCATCCAGAGCATCCGGGTACCCGGCGAGCAGCGCGGTCCGCATGCGCGCGGCTTCCTCGTCGGCCCCGACGTCGGCCGCGAGCCGCGCGGCCTCGGCCAGCGCCAGCGGGCGGTCCGGCTCGGGCAGATCCGCTGCGGCCTGCTCGAGCGCGAGGGCGGCGTCGCGCCCCCTCCCCTTGTGCGCGTCAACCGCCGCCCTGGCGACGGCCTGTTGGCCGACCGGGCTCATGCGGCCGAGCAGCGATGCGACCTGGAGCTCCGCGGCCCCACGCGAGGGCGAAAGGCCGGGCACGGCGAGGATGAGAAGAGCGCGCGCGATCTCGAGATTCCCGTCGGCCAGCTGCACGTAGGCGCGCTCGAGCGAGCTCTCCGGTCCCTGCACGTTGGCGAGCACCTCGTTCGCCTCGTCCCCTTGCCCCCGGCTCTGCAGGCCGGTCGATACCAGCGCGGCCAGCTCGTCGAGCTCGGGAGCCTGCGGAAACTCCTGCCGGAACGCCTCCCACTGATTGCCGAGGATCACCATGTCCGCGCGACGCGACCGCATGCGAATCTCCTCGGCGAGCAGCCGACGCCGCTCCGCTGAGCCCTTCGGGAGCCGGGACGCGAGCCGCTGCCCCACCTCGAGCGCGGTGGCGGTGTCACCCGCGGCGACCGCCGCCTTGTTGATGCGGGTGTCGATCTCGCGCGTGTCCTCGCCCTGGGCCATCGAGGCGCGGATCTCGCCGAGCGCCCAGAGCACGACCTTGCCGGCGTTCTCGTCGGTGGCCCACGCGCTCACGTTCTCGTAGAACGCGCGGCGCGCGGACGGGTCGAGCTCCGGGGCGAGAGCCTTGGCCATCTGGAGGCCGAGGTCGATCCGCTCGAAGGCGAGCGCCACCTGCACCGCGACCGCCTTCTGCTTCATGTTGGTAGGCGAGCGCACGAGCGCGTCCATCAGCGTCACCGCCATCCGGGCGCGCTCGCCCCCATCGGTGATCGCACCCAGGCGCTTCAGGATCTCGGTGGCGCGCTCGCCGGACGTTCCAGCCGCGCGCGCCCATTCGACGGCCGCGGCGTCGTACTCCGAGGCGCCCATGAAGAGGTCGCCGAGCTCGAGGGCCAGTCCGATCGGGGCGCCGGATCCGCGCCGCGCCTCACGCACCAGCTCGAGCGAGCGCTCGGGGTCGTACGCCTTCTGCAGCAACGGGAGGGCCTCGCGGTAGAGCATAGGATCTGCCGGCGAGCGCTTCACCCATTCCTCGGCCGAGCGGATCGCGGCATCCGCGGAGTCGACCTCCGTGAGCACCTTGAGCTTCATCAGCCGAACGCCGCTCGCGTCGGGCGTCATCGCCAGGAAGCGGTTCACCGGCCCCAGCACCCCGACGACCTTCCCTTCGGCGCGGAGCACCCGTTCGAGCGCGAACAACCCACCCACCGAGGTGGGCTGGGTCTCGAGGAGCTTCACGAGAAGGGCCTCCGCCTCGGGCAGCCGCCCGCGCGTCTCGAGCGTGCCCGCCTCGCGGAGCGCCTGCGCCTCCGGCGTACGCTGCTGCTGCGCGGACGCCGTGTCCGCGAGGAGGGCCGCCGCCACGAAGGGGAGCAGCGCCGCGCTGGCGCGACGGAGCTTCATCGCTGCTGCTCGCGCTGGGGGGCCGTCGGCGCCGGGTTCGGAACGGCGGCAGGATCGGACGGAACGCTCGGCGCGCTGGGCGGAGCGCCCGGGCCCCGATTCAGCCGGTCGAAGTAGCGCAGCACGAGCTCGCGCTCGGCCGGAGTGAGCCGCTGCAGCTGCTCGGCGGTCGGGAGCGCGTAGCGCAGCGCTCCGAGCGCGTCGGCTCCGAGCGGAAGGACATCGCCACGCTCGAACGTGCCGGGCACCCGCGATTCGCGATCGTCGTTGAACTCCTCGCGCTCGAGCGTGCGTCCAGCGTCGAGCAGCCGGTGGAACAGCTTTTCCTGCCGCTCGCGCGTCGCCGCGTCGAGCCGTCCGCCGGCCAACTGGCCGGCGAGCTCCATCGCCTCCCTGGCGAGGCCGCCGACGTCGCCGAGCACGTCGGCCTCCTTGTCCGCCTCCTGCGCGAGCTGCTGCAGCTCGGCGGCGATCTGCTCCTCGTCCGCCGCCAGCTGGTCGAGCTGCTTCTGCATCGCTTCAGCCCCCAGCTCCATCGGCGCGAGCTGCGCGGCCTGGTTGTTGAGCTGGGCCTGCGCCTGCGCGAGCTCCTGGAGCTGACGCATGAGCTGGTTGCCCTCGCCCTCCTCACCGCTCCCCGTCTCGTGCGCCGTGATCGCGACCAGCGCCATCTGGTTGAGCGCGATCACCGCGGCGTCGATGCTCTGCTGGACGTTGGCCCCTGCGCGCGGCGAGTCCATGAACGTGAGCGCCTGGTCGAGAGCGTAGAGGGCGTTGCCCATCTGCGTCATGATCTCGATGACGGCGGGTGACAGCTCGGCGTCCTCCGCCACGAGCTTCTCCCTGACGTTCGCGAGGCCCTGCGACACCGAGG
>CAMCNM010000225.1 GCA_945876015.1 Gemmatimonas phototrophica | reverse complement strand
GGCCAGTCCATGGTCGTGCAGTGGGAGCGGTTGGGGGACCGCATGGTTCTGCGCCAGCGCCGGTACGACGTCAACGCGGACACCTCCGTCGCGATCTACCGCGAGGTCGAGGGCATGCGCCGAGGCCCCGTGCTCGCCGTGCTTCCGGTGCGCGCATACGGACCCGACTCTGCCGCCGTGATCGACGTGACGGACCTGTTCGTGGCGGCACCGCGGGAGCTCTCCGGGCTCGACAACGTCGTGCGCGATCGCAGCTGGCTCGAGTCCGCGCGCGCGTTTCCGCGCAACGTGGAGGTGGGGGCGACGCAGACGGGCCGCGCGGCAGCTGGTCAGGGGGGAGGTGGAGGGCCCAACGCGGATCGCGTGCTCACGCAGCGCATCCACTACAGCATGATGCTCCTGCCCGACCTGCCCATGCGTCCACGCTACGAGGACGCGCGCGTCGGCTTCCTCTCGACCACCTATACGGACTACGGCAGCGCCGAGCACGGCATCAACCGGCGGAGCATCATCCACCGCTTCCGCCTGGAGCCGTCCGACACCGCGGCGTTCGAGAGAGGTGAGCTGGTCACGCCGGTCCGTCCGATCACGTTCTGGGTGGATCTCGCCACGCCGGAGTGGCTGCGGCCCTGGGTGCTGAAGGGCATCGAAGCGTGGAACGACGCGTTCCGCGAGGCCGGCTTCAAGGACGCCGTCAAGGCCGAGCTGGCACCCGCGGACGATCCGGAGTTCGACATGCACGACGCGCGCAACTCGGTCATCTACTGGCGGCCCGCGTCGGTCGCGAACGCCACCGGTGAGCAGACGGTGGACCCTCGCTCGGGAGAGATCCTCAAGGGCGAGGTCAACATGTACCACAACGTGCAGAACCTCCTGCGCAACTGGTACTTCACGCAGGTCGGACCACTGGATCCGCGCGCGCAGAGCCTTCCGCTGCCCGATTCCCTGATGGGCAGGCTCATCGAGTACGTGGTCACGCACGAGGTCGGACACGCGCTCGGAATGCCGCATAACATGAAGGCGAGCGCGATGTATCCGGCCGACAGCGTGCGCAGCGCGAGCTTCCTGCGCGGCATGGGTGGGCACGTGGCGACGCTGATGGACTATTCGCGCTTCAACTACGTCGTCCAGCCGGAGGACAAGGTGCCGGTGGACCTGCTGGTGCCCGGGCTTGGACCATACGACCGCTTCGCGATCCGGTGGGGCTACCGGCCCATCCTCGACGCGGCCACACCGGAGGACGAGCTGCCCACGCTCGACCGCTGGGCGCACGAGCAGGATTCGATCCCCTGGCTGCGCTTCTCCACCTCCGATTCACCCAACGATCCGTTCGATCTGAGCGAGGCCGTGGGCGATTCGGACGCGATGAAGTCGAGCCAGCTCGGCCTCAAGAACCTGACCCGCGTCATGGAGATGCTGATCCCGGTCGCCGAGCGGCCGGGCGAGGACTACAGCCTCCTCGACGAGCTCTACGAGAGCGCCGTGCAGCAGTGGGGGCGCTACATGGGCCACGTGGCCGCGGTGATCGGCGGCGCGGAGACGCAGGAGAAGTACGGCACCGGCGTGCGATTCCAGCCCGTCCCCCGAGTGAAGCAGCGCCAAGCGATGGCGTTCCTCCGGGACAACGCCTTTCGCAGGCCCGACATCCTGCTCGATCCCGAGATCCTTTGGCGCATCGAGGCCGAGGGGGCGATTCTCCGCATCCGCACCGCCCAGGGCAGCGTGCTCGCCACGCTGCTCAACCACAACCGCCTCAACCGCCTGATCGAATACGAGGCCACCGCCGAGGACCGGAAGGACGTCTATTCGGTCGGCGACATGATCACCGACCTGCACGCGAGCGTGTGGGGCGAGCTCGACGACCGCAGCGTCCTGGTGGACGTCTATCGGCGCAACCTGCAGCGGGGGTTCCTCGAGACGGTGGAGAACGAGCTTTCCCCGCCTCCGACACGGTCGGGCGTCGGAGGCGTCCAGGATCAGTCCTGGAACTCGGACGTGCGTCCCGTGCTGCGGGGTGAGCTGCGCAAGATCGATCGGGAGGCCGCCCTGGCGCTGCCGCGCGCGGCCGATCAAATGACCCGTCTCCACCTGGAGGACGTGCGGGCCGAGATCGCCCGCATCCTCGACCCGCGCGCCGGAGACCGGTAGGCCTTTCTTCCCTGGCACAGCGGTTGCTCCCCATACGGCCGAAGCCCTCGGGTTACCGGGGGAGTGGTGCCGAGCGAAGCGGGGCGCGGGCTGGCTGCTCGGGATCCTAACCCGGGCGGTTCCCCTTCTGGGGTGGTCTCGGGATCCCGTCCGGGGTGCCTGGTGTGGTATTCGGCATGACCATCGCCCGGCCGGCCTCGACCCTTCGCGGTTTGCTCCTCCTGGCCCTTCTCGGACCGTGCCCCGCGGCCGCGCAGGCCCAGGCCCAGCGCCAGCCGCCGTCGGCACCCACGGCGGCGTCCGTCGCTCAGGCGCTGGCCACGATCACCGGCGAGGACATCCGGCGCCGCGTCGGCGTGATCGCCGCCGATTCCATGCGCGGCCGAATGACCCCGAGCCCCGAGCTGGAGGAGACGGCCGCGTGGATCGCGTCCGAGTTTCGCGCTTTCGGCCTCGAACCCGCGGGTGACGCGGGCGGATTTCTCCAGCGTTTTTCCCTCCGCACGCTGGTTCTCGATCCGGCGGGGTCCACGGCGACGGTCGGCGGGTCCGAGCTGCGCTTCGGCCGCGACGTCGCGCCTGCCTTCGCGTACGTCCTGCCGAACGGACGCCGGGAGGGGCCGCTCTGGGTGGTGAGCGGGACCGCGTCGGCGGCCTGGCCCGAGGGCCTGTCGCTCAAGGGCGCTCACGTGCTGCTCGTGCCGCCCGTTCGCGCGGACGTCGGGACCCCCGCGGTGATCGCATTGATCCGCGCCGTGCTCGCCGCCGAGCCGCTCGGAATCTGGATCGCGAACGACCGCCCCGACCGCGACTGGGCGTACGCGGCCAACACCGAGCTACGCCGCCAGCACGTGCAGGTGGGTGACCTCGACACGCTCGCGGTGCTGTCGGTGCGCGATCAGGTGCTGGCGCCGATCCTGGCCGCGGCGGGGATGGATCTGGGCGACCTGCGCGCGCGCGCAGGTGCGCCGGTGCGGTGGGACGATGCGCGTCGTCTGGTCGTGTCGCTCGACGCGCGCGTGAACACGGTGAGCGACGCATCGGCCCCGAACGTGGTCGGCATCCTGCGGGGAAGCGACCCCGTGCTGCGGGACGAGTTCGTGGTCTACAGCGCCCACATGGATCACATCGGCGTCGGCGATCCGGTGGCGGGGGACAGCATCAACAACGGCGCCGACGACGACGCGTCGGGGACCTCCACGGTGGTCGAGCTGGCGCAGGCGTTCTCCTCGCTCCCGGTTCGGCCGCGGCGCTCGATCATCTTCCTCACGGTGAGCGGCGAGGAAGAGGGGCTGTGGGGCAGCTCGTGGTTCACCACCCATCCGCCGGTTCCGATCGAGCGCATGGTCGCCGACCTCAACATCGACATGGTGGGACGGAACTGGCCCGACACGATCGTCGCGATCGGGCGCGAGCACTCCGATCTCGGGGCGACGCTGGCCCAGGTGAACGCGCGGCATCCCGAGCTCGGCATGACGGCGATCGACGACCCGTGGCCGGCGGAACGCTTCTACCAGCGCTCGGACCACTACAACTTCGCGCGCCGCGGCGTCCCGATCCTCTTCTTCTTCAGTGGGACTCACGAGGACTATCACCGGCCGTCGGACGAGGTCGCCAGGATCGACGCGGAGAAGACCGCGCGCATCGGCAAGCTGCTGTTCCTGCTGGGATTGGAGGTCGCCGACCGTACCGTGCGACCGCAGTGGGATCCCGCGAGCCGCGCCAGCATCGTCGGGCGGTAGGCGGT
>CAMCNM010000224.1 GCA_945876015.1 Gemmatimonas phototrophica | reverse complement strand
GAGCGCGGGCGGACCTGGCACTCGATGCCGGACGGCAGCTCCATGACGAGACCGGTGGGCACGAGCGCGATCGCGCCTGGCGGGAGATCAACCGCCGCCGCCGCGCGCACGTCGTAGCCTGCGGCGTGCGGGGTCGCGCGCTCCGGCAGCGGCAGGTCGGGGTTCGAAGGCAGCCGGCGAAAGCGAACCACGCATCCGCCTCCCTCGGCTTCGGTCACCGGCGCCTCACGCATCCCGCCCTCACGCCCGAGCCGGCTCCTTCAGGAAGCGCTCGAGCGGCGACCACTCCATGCCGAACGCATCAGCCACTCCCTGATAGGTGATCTTCCCCGCGACGATGTTCACGCCACGCGCGAGCGCGGGGTCGGCGATGCAGGCCCGACGCCATCCGTGATGCGCCAACCTGAGCGCGTACGGGAGCGTCGCGTTGGTAAGGGCCAGCGTGCTCGTGCGCGGCACGCCACCGGGCATGTTGGCCACGCCGTAGTGGATGACGTTCTCCACGACGTACGTGGGCTCGTCGTGCGTGGTGGGACGGATCGTCTCCACGCAGCCGCCCTGGTCCACCGCGACGTCCACGATCACCGAGCCCGGACGCATCCGCTTGAGGTCCTCCCGCGTCACCAGGTTGGGCGCCTTGGTCCCCGGGATCAGCACCGCGCCGATGATCAGGTCCGCGTCCTCGATCTGCTTGCGGATCGCGTAGCGCGTGCTGAACAGGAGGTTCACGTTGGGCGGCATCACGTCCTCGAGATAACGCAGGCGCGCGAGGCTCACGTCCATGATCATCACGCGCGCGCCGATCCCCGCGGCGATCTTGGCGGCGTTCGTTCCCACCACGCCGCCGCCGAGGATGAGCACCTTGCCGGGCATCACGCCCGGAACGCCGGAGAGGAGGACACCCGATCCGCCGAAGTGCTTCTCGAGATACTTGGCTCCCTCCTGCACGGCCATCCTGCCTGCCACCTCGCTCATCGGCGTGAGCAGCGGCAGCTCGCCCGTCTTGAGCTCGACCGTCTCGTAGGCCACCGCCACCGCGCCCGACGCGAGGACCGCCTCGGTCAGGGGCTGCGAGGCCGCGAAGTGGAAGTAGGTGAAGATCACCTGATCCTTCCGCATGCGCGGCCACTCGGCCTCGATCGGCTCCTTCACCTTCATGATCATCTCGGCGCGCGCCCAGACGTCCTCGGGACCGGCGGCGATCCTGGCTCCCGCGCCCACGTAAAAGTCGTCGGTGAACCCGCTCGCGATCCCGGCTCCGGTCTCGATCAGCACCTGATGACCGGCCTCGGTCAGAGTCTCCACGCCGGCCGGGGTGATCGCCACCCGGTACTCCTTCCGCTTGATCTCCTTCGGCACGCCGATCAGCATCGTCCACCCATCTTGGTTGCCGGGCTCACTCCCCTTCCGGACCCAGTCGCACCAGCAATTGCCGGTCCGGGTCGTAGAACTCGGCCGCCGCGGAAGCCACGTCCTCCGCGGTGACCGCGTCGATCTTGGCGAGGACCTGGTCGAGGTCGAGGTAGGGCTCCTCGTAGAGCGCGAACCCGGCCAACCGATAGAGCCGGGCCCCGGTTGACTCGAGCGAGAGCATGATCTGGCCCTTGACCTGCCGCTTGGTCTGCTCCAGCTCGTCGGGCGGGAGTCCCTCGCGCGCGATCCGCGCCAGCTCGTCCCGCACCGCGTCCACGGCCTTCTTCTCCCAGGAGGGGCGCGTCCCCACGTACACGCCGGTCAGACCGGCGAGCGCGTAGAACGACTGGAACGAGAAAACCGTGTAGGCCAGCGCCAGCTCCTCGCGCACCTTCTGGAACAGGCGGGAACTCATGCCACCGCCGAGAGCGGAGGACAGCAGGACCAAAGGGAAGCGGCGCGGATCGGCGTGCGCCGGCGCCTGTGTGCCGAACACCAGATGGCTCTGCGCGCCCTCGCGCTTCACGTGCACGTCCCCGCGCGCCGGCTCCGGGAGCGGCGGAACGTGATCGCTGCGCTGGCCTGCCGCGAGCCCACCGAACAGGCGCTCGACACCCTCCAGAAAGGGACCGTGCTGCACGTTCCCCGCGGCCGCCACCACCAGATTCTTCCCGACGTACCGCTCCCGGTGGATGCTCTTGAGCACTTCGACCGGCATGCCCGCCACGGTCGCGCGCGTGCCCAGGATGGAGTGTCCGTAGGGGTGGCTGCCCCAGAGACGCTCGCCGTGAAGCTCGAAGACGAGGTCGTCGGGCGTGTCGTCCACCGTGGAGATCTCCTCGAGCACGACCTCGCGCTCGAGGTCGAGGTCCTCCCCGCGCAGCAGCGGGGAGAGCGTCAGGTCGGCCAGCACGTCCAGCGCCTCGGACATGTGCTCGTCGAGCACGCGGGCCTGGAAGCTCGTGTGCTCCCGGCTCGTGTACGCATCCAGCGAGCCTCCCAGGCCCTCGAGCGCCAACGCCAGGTCGTGCGCGCTGCGCCGTTCGGTGCCCTTGAACACGAGGTGTTCGAGAAGGTGGCTCGCCCCGAGCGCCTGCCCCGCCTCGTGGGCGGCCCCCTGACGGACCCACACGCCGACAGTGACCGAGCGCACTCCGGGAATGTCCTCGGAGAGCACCTGGACCCCGTTGCTCAGGAAGTCGCTGTGGAGGGGTGATGTGGCGAGGGGGGACACGGAGGTCGTCGTCATGACCCCGTATCCCCCCACACCAGTGTGCTTGTTCCTGGGCCTGTTCCCGCGCCCATCACGTCCGCGAGATCCGCTTATGCGGCTCCGCCGCTCGAGCCCTGCGCCGCGATCTCGGCCAGCGCCGCCTTCCGGGAGAGCCGGAGGCGTCCTTTCTCGTCGATCGAGAGCAGCTTGACCTTGGTGATGTCGCCCTTCTTCAGGACGTCCTCGGTTTTGTCCACGCGGCCCTCGGCCAACTCCGAGATGTGGCAGAGACCCTCCGTGCCCGGCAGGATCTCGATGAAGGCGCCGAACGTCGTGGTGTTCTTCACCGGGCCCTCGTAGATGAGCCCGATCGCGGGCTCCTTCACGATCGCCTCGACCATCTCGCGAGCGCGCTTGCTCGCCTCCATGCTCACGGCGGCGATCTTCACGAGACCCGTGTCGTCGATCTCGATCTTGGCACCCGACTCGTCCTGGATCGCGCGGATCGTCTTGCCCTTGGGTCCGATGATCTCGCCGATCTTCTCGGGGTTGATCTGGATGGTCGTGATGCGCGGCGCCCACTTGGAGAGCTCCGTGCGCGCCTGCGTCATCGAGGCATCCATCACGTCGAGGATGTGCAGGCGGCCCTTCGTCGCGCGATGGATCGCCTCCTCGATGATCGCGAGCGTGAGGCCTTCGATCTTGATGTCCATCTGGATCGAGGTGACGCCCTTCCGGGTACCGGCGACCTTGAAGTCCATGTCGCCCAGCGCGTCCTCCATCCCGAGGATGTCGGTCAGCACCGCGACGCGGTCGCCTTCCTTGATCAGCCCCATCGCGACGCCCGCGCAGGCCGCGCGAATCGGCACGCCCGCGTCCATCAGGGCCAGCGAGGCGCCGCACACTGAGGCCATCGACGAAGATCCGTTGGACTCGAGGATGTCGGACACCACGCGGATCGTGTACGGGAACTCTTCGTAGGGCGGCAGCAGCGGCTGGATCGCCCGCTCGGCGAGAGCGCCGTGGCCCTGCTCCCGGCGGCCCGTGCCGCGGAACGGCTTGGCTTCGCCGGTCGCGAACGGCGGGAAGTTGTAGTGCAGCATGAACGACTTGTGGACTTGCTCGAGCGAATCGATCGAGTCGATGCGCTGCTCATCCGAGGACGTGCCGAGCGTCGTCACCACGAGCGCCTGGGTCTGGCCACGCGTGAAGAGCGACGAGCCGTGCGTGCGGGGCAGGACGCCGACCTCGCAGGTGATCGAGCGGACCTGAT
>CAMCNM010000223.1 GCA_945876015.1 Gemmatimonas phototrophica | reverse complement strand
GCACCGAGGACCCCGGCACCCTGGTGAAGACCACCCGGCAGGTCGTCGAGGGGCTCGCCGGCGTCTCCGACGTGAAGGTGGACGTGCAACTGCCCCGTCTGGGCGGCGCGGGTGGCCCACGGCCCGCCGAGGGTAAGTCCGGAGGTCTGAAGCCGGGGTCGGTACCCGCGCCCACACCGCGCCCCGGTTTGCTTCCCGACGTGGACCGCGTCGTGGCGGTGAGCTCGGGCAAGGGTGGAGTCGGGAAGTCGATGGTCGCCAGCAATCTGGCGGCCGCGTTCGCCCATCAAGGGCTCAAGGTGGGTCTGCTCGACGCGGACATCTACGGCCCCAACATCCCGCTCATGTTCGGCGAGACACGGCGGCCCCGCGTGACCGGCCAGAAGGGATCCGAGAGGATCGAGCCGCTCGAGGCGCACGGCGTGAAGCTGATGAGCCTCGGCTTCCTGCTCGACCGCGAGCAGCCCGCGATCATGCGCGGGCCGCTCATCGCCGGGATCCTGAAGCAGTTCCTCGAGCAGGTCGAGTGGGGACCTCTCGACGTGATGGTGGTGGACATGCCCCCCGGAACCGGCGACGCGCAGCTCTCGCTGGTCCAGACGATCGACCTGGACGGCGCCGTCATGGTCACCACTCCCCAGGACGTGTCCACCGGCGACGTGCGCCGCGGCATCAAGATGTTCGAGCGTGTGAACACGGTCGTGCTCGGCGTGGTCGAGAACATGGCCGGATGGATCTGCCCGCACTGCCACGAGCACACCGACATCTTCGGCTCGGGCGGCGGTGAACGCCTGGCCCAGGAGATGGGCGTGCCGTTCCTGGGCCGGGTCCCGCTGGACGCGGCGGTCGCTTCCGCGGGTGACGCCGGAAAGCCCACCGTCCTGGCCGATCCGACTGGCCCGGCGGGACAGGCGCTCCACATGCTCGCGCGTGATCTGCGCGCAAGGCTGGAAGCGGCTCCCGCTCGGCGGTAGACCCCGGTCAGACTCGTTCCTGCCTGACTACTCTCCTTCCAGCCACTTCCGGTCGGCGTCCGAGATCGCGTCCTTGTGGCGCGTCTTCTCGAAGATCTTCACGACCACCCATCCGACGAGCAGGATCGGCGCCACCTTGAAGAGGAGAAACGTGGCCAGGCCGAGCGCCATGCCGATCACGCTGAGAGCGATGCCGGCCACGACCAGAAAGACGAGGCCGACGAACAGGAACGTTAGCAGTGAGCCGAGCATCTTACGATCTCCTCACGGCCGCCTAGCCGTGTTGATGTCCCGCCAATGGGGATCAGGAATCCGTCCCCATCATGTACTACGGAAGGCGTCCCCGAAAGATTCCATGCAGGGAGGGGGTCGTTCCGGCGAGGTCAGCGAGCCCAGACGATGTCAACGTTGCCGAAGGCCGCCTCGATCTCGATCGTGAGCCGGCGCTCGGCCTGATCCCAGTCGGTCGAGTAGTAGGCATCCCCGCGCTTCACGAGCCCGTCGGTATCGACCGAGGTGAACAGCGTCTTCCGCTCGAGCTTCACCCCCACGCCCTGCGGCAGGCGCAGCTCGAGCGAGCCCAGCCCCACGTGCACGCTCACGTCCGCGTCCTGCCGCCAATCGCCGGTGAGGTCGATCATCAGGGCGCCCACGCCGGCGCTCACCTCGATGCGGCTGGCGTTCAGGTTTCCGAGATGCCGCGCGGTGAAGTCGGCCGCTCCCACCTGCAACTCGGCCCGGTCCATCGCGCTGGGATTGGGCAGCGAAACGTCGAGCACAGACTCGGATGCCCCGGTCCGGACGCTGAGTCGCGTGAGGGAGAGTCCGCCCAGGTCGATGTCGGCGCGCACCGCACCGAACTCGAGATCGAGGTCGATGGGCACCGCGCCGGTGAGCTCGAGCTCCATCTCCCCGCCGCCCTGCTTCGCGATGCGGGCGCTCCGCATTCCGTCGAGACCCAGCTGGAGCCTCCGTCCGTCGAACTCCGAGTGGGGAACGAAGACGTCCTCGTCGTAGCGGAGCTGTGAGCGGAAAAGGAGCCCCGTGGGCGCGGGACGCACGGTGAAGCGCCCCGCGCCGTACGGGACCGACACGTCGAGCGCGCCTTCGCCGTTCAGCTGACGGGACGCCGTGACCGTCCGCCAGCTCTGGGCGTCGAGACGGCCGACCGCCAGCGCGGACAGGACGGTGAGGATCAGGATGCTCGAGCGCCGCTTCATCACACCGACCCGTCGTCGCGAGGAGGTCCCGCCGGCCTGGGATCGGCTGGAGCGGACGCGGAACCCGAGGCCGGATCCGGACGGCTCGGCGTGGGACGGGCGGACCAGCGCGGCGTGTACCCAAGGTCGTCGTCGTCCCACGGATCGTTCCAGTAGTTCGCGTCGCCGGCGTACCGCGGGCGGCGTCCGCCGCGCGTGAGCAGCACCGCGCCGAAGCCGACCAGCAGCGCGACCACGGTGGTGAGCACGCCGAAGAACCCGAGCAATCCCGACAGGAACTTGACGAAGCCGAGCATCTGGATCGCGTTCGAGGCGACGAAGGCGAGCATGAGCGCGCCGACGCCGGCCACCACGGTCGTGTAGGGGTTGGAGGCGCGCACCCACGCGAGCTTCTCGTGCCGCCTTCCGGCCAGCCACTCGCCCACGCCCTGCGCCACGCCCAGGTAGCCGATCGCGATCGACAGGCAGACCGCCATCGGGAAGAGCACGACCCAGAAGGGCAGCGCGAGGATGCCCACGAGGGTCACGATCAGCGCGATTCCGCCCAGGATCCACGCGGGAACCGTGAGGAAGGCGCCGGCCAGCCCGACCATCCCGGCGCGCAGCGGCGCGGCGCGGTCCGTCTTGGCTACCACCTCGAGCCGGTCGGCCGCGAAGCGCACCGCGAGCCCGCCGCCCACGAAGGCGATGAGGAGCCCGATGAACACGCTCCCGATCAGATCACCCAGGCCGCGGCCGAACGAGCGGAACGCGGACATCACCCCGCTCTCTCCTGCCACCTCGGTCCTGGTGCGTTCGCGGGACTCCTGCGCCTGTGCGCGCGAGGCGTTCACCTCCCCGAGCACCTGGCCGCCGTCGCCCAGAAGCCGTCCGTCGGAGAGCCGCACGTCCCCGGTCACGCGGCCGCCCTCGCCGAGACGGAGGTTGCCCCCGACCACGACGACGTCGCCGTCGATCTCGCCGCGTACGTCCAGGTCGCCGTCCACGAGGATGAGGTCGCCCCGCACGGTCTCCCCCGACCCGATCGTGACGTTCTCGCCCACGTGCACCCGGGCGTCGTCGAGCACCCGGTCCGTGAGCGCGCGGCCCAGCTCGATCATCCGCTCGGGGCGTCGCAGCAGAGCGGAGATCACGCCTTCGGACGCGTTGCCGCTCGGCGCCTGGATCGGGAGCGCGGGCGCGTCCGCAAACACCGCGGAGCCCGCCAATGCCGCCGAGCCGGACAGCGCGGTCTCGAGGGCTTCGTCCATGCGCGCCGCGAGGTCGCTCTCGTTCGCCGCCACGGTCGCGGGCGGAGCCCAGCCGCGCAGATGATCGGCTAGGGCCGGCCCGTCGAGCGACGCGGCCCCTTCGAGGAGATCGCGCCACGACGCATCGAGGTCGGCGCCCGCGCGGTAGCGCCCGATGTTCTGGCCGTTCAGGCGGACCCTGCCGTCGAGCAGCTCGAGCTCGAACGTTCCGGCGTCGGCGAACCCGATGCGCAGCGAAGCGTCGTTCTGGCCGACGCCGACCTCCTTCGAGACGACCGCGCCGCGCTGGGCGTGGCCGGGCGACGGCGCCACGAGCGTCGCGCCCGCGGCGACGAGGAGGATGCCGGCCCACCGAAAGGATCTAGCTGTGATTGCTAAGGACGTTGTTCACTGAGCTCCGACGAGCGCAGGCTGGAGATGACTAGTCAACCATCCCAGCTCGCCGGAGGTCTCAGTGAACATCCACAAGAATGCGCGGCTCGTGGTCG
>CAMCNM010000222.1 GCA_945876015.1 Gemmatimonas phototrophica | reverse complement strand
TTGACCGGACGCCGAGCCCCGGTGCATTTCGAAGACCGCGGGGATCCGTTCGCGGTGTGGGATCTCAAGGGCGTCCTGGAGGACCTCGCCCGCGTGGCGTGGCCGGGGTCGAGCGTCGTCCTCGGCGCCGAGCCGGGACACGGCATCGTGTCCGAGAAAGGGTTCACCGTGCACGCGGCGGGAGCCGTGGTGGGGCGCGGCGGCCGCGTCGCCCCCGATTGCGTGGATGCGCCGCCCTGGGCGGAAGCGGTATGGGCCCTGGAGCTGCGCCTGCCGGACCGACCCGCCGCACCCGCTGGCGCGCTCCACCGGGCCCTCGCGCCGTTCCCCGCGGTCGAGCGCGATCTGGCCCTCGTGGTGCCGGACCGGGTCCCCGCGGCGGACGTCGAGGCGCTGATCCGGAGGAAGGGCGGCGCGTTGCTCAAGGACGTCGGGGTATTCGATCACTATCGTGGGAAGGGTGTTCCGGAGGGGCATCGCTCGCTCGCCTACCGGCTGCGCTTCCTGAGTACCGACCGCACGCTCACGGACGACGAGGTCGATCGCGCGGTCGCGCCCGTGGTGGACCATCTGAGGGAGGCGCTGGGTGTCGAACGCCGAGGGTAACCTGGGAGCGAATATCGAGATCACGCCCGAGCGGCAGGGACTGGCGGCTCTCGACAAGGCGGTGACGCGAGCGTTGGACGAGCTCCGGCAGACGCGCGCGCGTGCCGCCGAAGCGGAGCGTCGCAGCGCCGAGCTGGGAGCCCTTCTCCAGAGCTTCGAGTCCGGGGAGGAGACGGCGGCCGGGATGAAGGCCCGCCTCACCCTGCTGGAGGCGGAGAATCACGACCTTCGCGGCCGCATCGAGCGGGGACGGGAGACCGTGGAGCGCCTGATCGCGCGTGTCGGGTTCCTGGAGAACCAGAAGTGAGTCGCCGAACCACGTCAGGAGGCCTTACTTGAGCGAGCCCGATCGCAAGTCCGCCGTCACCGTACGGATCGCGGGCGAGGAGCACACCATCCGCGCGAACGCCGAGCCGGAGTACACCCGCTCGTGCGCGCGCTACGTGGACGAGCGCATCTCGGAGATCCGCAGCAAGGGCGCCCTGATCGAGACGCACAAGGCGGCGATTCTGGCCGCGCTCTCGATCAGCGACGAGCTGCTCCAGGCCCGGGATGAGCTGGAGCGGGTGCGACGGGATGTGACCTCGCGGGCGACCAATCTGGTGCGTCGCCTTGAGGACGAATTGGGGGCGGCGTCCGGGAGCTAGTGTAGGATACGGTATCCCGAATAGGTCCCGAAAATGATCTTTCGGTACGGTCTCTCCTTGCGTTTCGGCGCTCCTAAATCCCATTCTAACAACGTCTTCAGGGGCCCCCTGACCGGGAGGGTCCCAAATTTCCGCCCCGGGATCGCCCTACATCGACCACCGCGGGCGTCCGATTCGTCAGACGTCCGTTTCTGGAGTGATAAATGGACCCGCTAGGCACTGCTGTAGCGGCGGCCGTGGGTCTGGCCATTGCAGCCGTTGTCGCCTTTCTCGTGGCACAGAGCCGCGAGCGAGCCCGACAGGAACGCGACAAGGCCGCCGCTAAGGACGAAGCGTCCCAGATCCTGCACCACGCCCGGGATGAAGCCGAGAATCTCCGGCGCTCCCGCGAGCTCGAGGGAAAAGAGGAGGCGATGCGCCTCCGCGATGCATGGGAGAAGGAAGAGACCCGGCGTCGTGAGGAGGCGGACAAGCTGGAGCGACGCCTGGTGGAGCGCTCCGAGTCCCTCGACAAGAAGTTCGACGGGCTGAACGAGCGCGAGACCCAACAGGAGCGGCGCTCCAAGGACGTCGAGCGGAAGGAGGGCGAGCTTCAGGCCCGCGCGGGCGAGATCGACCGCCTGATCGAGGAAGGGCGTCGCAAGCTCGAGTCCCTCGCGGGCATGACCGCGCCCGAGGCCCGGAAGAAGCTCATCGAGGACCTCCAGGACGAAGCGCGCGCCGTGGCCGCCAATGCCATCCGCGAGATCAAGGAGGAGGCTCAGCGCACCGCCGAGCGCGAGGCCAAGAAGATCATCACGCTGGCGATCCAGCGCATGGCCGCCGAGCAGACCGCGGTCACGACGGTCTCCGTGGTCCAGCTCCCTTCGGACGAGATGAAGGGGCGCATCATCGGCCGCGAGGGCCGGAACATCCGCTCGTTCGAGCAGGCCACCGGCATCGACGTGATCATCGACGATACGCCGGAGGCGGTGGTGCTCTCCGGGTTCGATCCCGTGCGACGGGAAGTGGCGCGCATCGCGCTCGAGCGGCTCATCGAGGACGGCCGGATCCATCCGGGCCGCATCGAGGAAGTGGTGGAGAAGGCGGCCAAGGAGGTCGATCAGTCCATGATCGAGGCGGCCGAGGCAGTGCTCTACGAGCTAGGCATCCACAACGTGCATCCCGAGATCGCGAAGGTCCTCGGGCGGCTGCGCTTCCGCACCTCGTACGGCCAGAATCAGCTGAACCACGCCAAGGAGGTCGCGATCCTGGCGGGGAGCATGGCGGCCGAGATGAAGCTCGACATCCAGGGCACCAAGCGGGCGGCGGTGTTACACGACGTGGGGAAGGGACTCACGCACGAGCAGGAGGGCACGCACGTCGAGCTGGGCTGGCGGCTGTGCAAGAAGCACAACGAGTCCGAGCTGGTGCTGAACGCGATCAAGGCCCATCACGACGAAGAGCCGCACTTCTTTGCCGAAACCTTCCTGGTCTCCGCCGCAGACGCCATCAGCGGGTCCCGTCCGGGCGCGCGCCGCGAGATGTTCGAGGGCTACGTGAAGCGGCTCGAGAAGCTGGAGGAGATCGCGCAGGAGCACCCCGGGGTCGAGCGGTGCTTCGCGATCCAGGCAGGCAGGGAGCTGCGCGTGATGGTGATCCCCGACAAGGTGTCGGACGCCGAGATGGCGCAGCTCTCCGAGGCGGTGGCGCGGAAGATCGAGGCCGAGCTCCAGTATCCGGGCCAGATCAAGGTGGTGGTGGTCCGGGAGACCCGGGCCGTGGATTTCGCGCGGTAGTGCAGGAAAGTGGGACCGAGACGTCACCAGGGATGAAGCAGGACGTTTCCTCTTGAGGTGAGGGGGGCACGATGAACGCACGCATCCGGACTCTGTTGGCTCTGTTGGCGCTGCTCGCACCGGTCGCCTCGGTTTCGGGCCAGGCACGGGCAGAGGTGACGGTCACCCTCCGCGGCGTGGTGGTGGACGCCGTTCGCGGAGACCCGCTTCCCAACGCGGTCGTCGTCCTGGCGACCGAGAACCGGGGCATGCTGTCCGATTCCCTGGGCCGGTTCACCTTCGCGAACGTGCCTGTGGGCGAGCAGACCCTGGCGGTCAAGCAATACGGCTACGAAGAGCTCGACATCGAGCTCGAGGTCGCGGAGGGCCAGGAAGGCCTGCAGGTCGAGCTCCAGCCGGGCCCGCTCGCGCTCGAGGGCTTCACGGTCCTGGCGGACCGTCTCGAGACCATGAACCAGCGCCTCGAGAATCGCCGGAAAGCCTGGGGTAGCACGGCGCGGCTGATCGACCAGGAACGGCTCACCGTCTCGGGTGCGTACAGCGCGCTGGAGCTGCTCCAGACCACGGGCGCCGTCAGCTTCGCGTCCTGCAATTCCAGCGGGCCTGCCACTTCGTTCCAGCGGGTGGCGACGCGGGTCTCCGGGGACTCCTGCATCAATCGCCGAGGGACCGTGATGTCGCCCCGGGTTTTCATCGACGAGGTGCCGATCATCGGGGGTCTCTCCTTCCTCTCGACCTTCCGCCCGTACGAGCTCTATCGCGTGGAGGTGTTCTCCGGGGGCGCCCAGATCCGGGCCTACACGCACTGGTACATGGAGCGCATGGCGGGCCGGCCCGAGGCGCTCTGGCCGCTCGAGCTGTGACCCGATAGGGGGCGGCCGATCCCGGTCCGCTCCGCTGATTCGGTGACTATATTGAAGCGGGGGCC
>CAMCNM010000221.1 GCA_945876015.1 Gemmatimonas phototrophica | reverse complement strand
TCCTCCGAAGCGCCGTACCGCTCTCGCATGAGCCGCGCCCACATGCGGCGCGCCGCCCTGAACTTGGCGACCTCCTCGAAGAAGTCGTTGTGCGCCGCGAAGAAGAACGAGAGGCGCGGCGCGAACTCCTCGACACCGATCCCCGCGGCGCGCGCGCGCTCCACGTACTCGATCCCATTGGCGAACGTGAACGCGATCTCCTGCGGCGCGGTGGCCCCCGCCTCGCGCATGTGATAGCCGGAGATCGAGATGGGATTCCAGCGCGGCACCTCGCTCGCGCAGAACCCGAGGATGTCCGCGACCATGCGTAGGCTTTGGTCCACCGGATAGATGTACGTCCCGCGCGCTACGTACTCCTTCAGGATGTCGTCCTGCACCGTGCCCGTGAGCTTGTCGCGCGGCACGCCCTGCTCGTCCGCGACCGCCACGTAGAGCGCGAGGAGGATCGCCGCGGTCGAGTTGATCGTCATCGACGTGGACACTTCGTCCAGGCGGATCCCGTGGAACAGCGTCCGCATGTCCTCGATCCAGTCGATCGCGACGCCGACCCGTCCGACCTCGCCGGCGGCCATCGGCGCGTCGGAGTCGTAGCCCATCTGGGTCGGCAGGTCGAACGCGACCGAGATCCCCGTCTGTCCGGCCTTCAACAGGTAGTGGTAGCGCCGATTGGTCTCTTCGGCGGTCCCGAAGCCCGAGTACTGCCGCATGGTCCAGAAACGCCCACGGTACATGCTCGGGTACGGACCGCGCGTGAACGGGAAGGCCCCGGGATCGCCCAGATCGCGCGCATAGTCGAGTCCGGCGGCGGCGTCCGGGCGATAGAGGGGCTCGACGGGGATGCCGCTGTCGGTGGAGCCGCCGGCACGCGCGCGCGCCTCGCGCGGGGGCTTGTCCATCAATCGGCCTGCGGCGGCCCGATGTCGATCAGCACCTGATCCTTGATCACCGCCTCGCCGACCGCCACGTGGATCTTCTTGATTCGTCCCGCGGCCTACGCGCGCAGCTCGTTCTCCATCTTCATCGCCTCGACGATGATCAGGCCTTGCCCCGGCACGATCGCGTCGCCTTCCGCGACCTCGACCCGCACGATCAGGCCGGGCATGGGGGCGCGCATCGGCTTGGGTCCGGTGGGCGCGGTGGACGCCGCGGTCATCGAGCAGACCCTTCGGGTCCGCTCGTCCACCACTTCGGCCGTGAGGCGCCGGCCGCGGATCTGGAGGTCCCACCGCCCCTTTCCCTCGCTCCGCGCGACGACCTTGTGCGACGCGCCGCCCAGGAGCAGCGACCGGATCGGCCCGTCCGGGATGGCCCCCAGGTCGGCCTCGACCGGCGTGCCGTCCACGGTCGCACCGCTCGCGGTGATCTCCACCTCGAAGGTGCGGCCGGCCACGGTCACGTGGTATCGGGTGCCGGCGCTCATGGCGCGCGCTCCAGCACCGCGAGCGTTTCGACGTGAGCCGTCTGCGGGAAGAGGTCGAAGACCTGGACGCTCGCGACCCGGTAGCCCTCGAGCCGCTTCACGTCCCGCGCGAGCGTCGCGGGATCGCAGCTCACGTAGACCAGCCGCGTCACGCCCGGATCGGCGACGAGAGCGCGCACGACGTCCTCGTGCAGGCCGGTGCGCGGGGGATTCATGATCACGAGATCGGCCGGGAGCGCGTCGCGAATCCGCCCCTCCACCGTCCCCTCGATCACACGGAAGGTGCTCGGCGCGCCTTCGCGCGCGGCGGCCGCGGCTTCCCGGTCCAGCTCGATGCCGGTGACGCTCGCTCCCGCGCGCGCGAGCGTGCGCCCGTAGACCCCGACGCCGCAGTACCCATCCACCACCGTGCGGCCATCGGCCGAGCCCACGGCGGCGATCACCGCCGCGTGGAGGCGCTCGGCGGCTTCCTTGTTCACTTGCAGGAAGGCGCGCGCGCCGGGCCGGATCGCTTCGCCGAGCCACAGCTCGTGCGCGCGTGGGTCACCCGCCATGAGGATCGGAGTGTTTGCCCCGCTCTCCTGATGCCAGATCGCGACCAGCCCGGGCACCGACCCGAGCAGCACGTCCGGCGTCCACGTCCCGTTTCCGCCGTCGATCAGAAGCACTACGCCTTCCGTGACGGATCGCAGCGTCAGCCTGAGGCGCGGCCCCTCCGGAAGCCGCTCGGCCCCCTCGCCCCAGGCGGCTCGAAGCCCGTCCCACGCCTGCGCGATCGCCTCCTCGAAGAGGAGGCACGCACCGGTCAGATCGACCAGCCGGTCGGGCTCGTCCAGCTCGTGGAAGCCGGCCAGCACCCGCCCGCCCTTGAGGCGCCGGAGCGTGAACGTGACGCGGTTCCGGTAGCGCAGCTCACGCGGGGACGGCTCGACGACGGGCGCCTCGATGGCGACGCCGCCGATGCGGCCCAGGGCATCGGCCACCATGCGGCCCTTCCAGCGCAGCTGCTCGGAGTACTCGAGGTGCTCGAGCGTGCAGCCCCCGCAGTGCTCGTAGTACGGGCACGGAGGAGTACGCCGACCGACGCCGGCCTCCAACAGCTCGACCAGCGTCGCCTTGGCCCAGGTGCTCTTGGAAACGCTGACGCGGACGCGCGCCCGGTCTCCCGGCGCGGTGCGCTGCACGAACGCGACGCGGCCGTCGGGCAGATCGGCCACGCCCGCGCCGCCCGACGCGACGGCCCGCACGGTCACCTCGACCACCTCGCCGACCCGGATCGTCGAAGTCACCACCGGTCGCCCTCCTTCCGCGGCTCTCCGGCGCGCGGCAACAGCGCGGCGCGCCAGGCGGACATCCCGGGCGAACCCTTCCCCGAGCCTGGAGCGGCGACCCGCGGGGTCCGGTGCCGTCGGCGCGATCCATCCTCGAGCAGTGCAGCGGCCACCGCGGCGGCGCGCACGATCTCGTCACTAGGCGGCGCCTCTGCCAGCTCCGGATGATCCTCCACGTACCGGATCGAGAGATTCCCGGCGCGGAAGTCGGCTTCGTCCATCACCCGGCGCTGCCACGACGCGCTCGTGTCCACTCCGTCCACGACCAACTCGTCGAGAGCGCGCGCCATGCGCGTGATCGCGCCAGCCCGGTCCGGCGCGTGGACGATCAGCTTCGCGAGGAGCGGATCGTAGTGCAGCCCGACCTCGAATCCCTCGGCGATTCCGCCGTCCCAGCGCACGCCCGGGCCCTGCGGGATCTCGAGCCGCTGGATGCGGCCGGTCGCGGGGAGGAAGCCGCGCGACGGATCCTCCGCGGTGATGCGGCACTCGATCGCGTGACCCGTGAGCGCGACGTCCGCCTGGGTGAACGGGAGCCGCTCCCCCGCCGCGATGCGGAGCTGCCACTGCACCAGATCGAGGCCGGTCACCAGCTCGGTCACGGTGTGCTCGACCTGGATGCGGGTGTTCATCTCCAGAAAGAAGAACTCGCCGTCCTGCCACAGGAACTCGCAGGTACCCGCCCCCCGGTACTCGACCGCCTCCGCGGCCTTCACCGCCGCGGCACCTATCGCCGCGCGCTGGTCGGGCGAGAGAATGGCTGAAGGCGCCTCCTCGATCAGCTTCTGGTGACGGCGCTGGACGCTGCACTCCCGCTCGCCCAGGTGGACGACGTGGCCGCGGGCGTCCCCGAGCACCGGGATCTCGATGTGTCGGGGACGGTCGAGGTAGCGCTCCAGGTAGACCGAACCGTCGCCGAACGCGGCGAGCGCCTCGCGGCTCGCCGCTTCGAACGAGCGCGTGAGTTCGCCCGGCTCCCGGACCACACGCATTCCCTTCCCGCCGCCCCCCGCCGAGGCCTTGATCAGGAGCGGATAGCCGATCTGGGCGGCCTCCTTACCGGCTGCGGCTGCGTCGGCCAACGGCTCGACGATCCCAGGCACGATCGGCACGCCAGCCTCGGCCATCCGGCGGCGCGCCTCGGTCTTGTCACCCATCGCAGCGATGGTCCACGGGCGAGGACCGATGAAGACGAGCCCAGCTTCCTCGACCGCCCGTC
>CAMCNM010000220.1 GCA_945876015.1 Gemmatimonas phototrophica | reverse complement strand
TCTCCTCTCGATCGGCATCACCCGCGACCGTCGCCTCGAGACCACGGGCGACCAGCGCATTCCGAAGGCCTTCGGCGGCTCCCTGACTCAGGAACCGCCCGGTGCGCACGCGGATCAGGCGACTCGGTGGAACGACCACGATTCGGACCTCACTTCCACCAGCCGCGATCTCGGTGCCCAGGGCACGGGCGCGCTCTGGACTCGCGAAAGCCCCGAGCTGAACCGTCCAGGAGCCGGCGATCGCTCGGGGCAAAACTACGCTATCCGGGGCCGTCGTGGAGGGGGCGGCGGCCGGACGGGGGGCAGGAGGCACGGCGGGGCCCGGCTGGGACGACGTCCTGGGCGCCGCTGCTTGCCGGTCCGCTGCGGCCACCGTCGGCGGAGCCGCGACGCGCTCCGGAGCGACCGCTGGAGCCACGAGCGGCTGCGCTTGGGCCTGCGCCTCGGCGGCCGGCTCGACCGACTGGAGCAGTCGCTCCGCGTCCGCTCGAATGGGACTTGCGGGATAGTCGCGCAGCAGCGAGCGCAGATGCCCGCGTGCCTTCACCGCGTCGCCGCGCGCATCCGCCGCCTGAGCCAGACGCAGCAGCGACCGATCCGTGTACGGGCCGCCCGGATATTCCACGACGAGCCGCTGGTAGTCGATCGATGCCTGGGTGGGATCCACCGTGAGGACCGCGCGGAGCCAGATCGCATGCTGCATCTGAGCCCGGTCGATCGCAGCACGCGCGGCGCGCTGCCACCAGCCGCTCAGCACCGTACGCGCCTCCTCCGCCCGGCCCACCACGATCAGCGAGTCGATCTGCTCGAGCGTCACGGGCGTCTGGGCCACCGCGCCCATCGGCGCGGCGATGAGGGCGAGGAGGAGAAGCCGTCCGATCAAGCGGCGGCCCGGTCCCTGGCCATCAGCCCGAGCAGCCATCCCTCGAGCAGCTGTTCGTTGGATACGCCGCTCGCCTTCATGAGGCGGTCGGTCCTGAGCAGCTCGTCCACCGCCGCCGAGAGGTCGTCCAGGGTCCACCGACGCGCCTGGGCCACGAGCCGTTTGGCGAGCCACCGCTGATGTGGAGGAAGGACCGCTTCGAGCGCCGCGCTCCCGCCCTCGGCCGCTATGCCGAGCCGGAGGAGATGCGAGCCGAGCTGGATCGCGAGCCCGATCTCGGACTCGCCCTGTCCGATCAGGGTCGTCAGGCCCTTGAGGGCCTCGGGAAAGCGGCGGTCACCCACCAGATCGAACCACTGGAACCGGTCCTGGACCGGAAGTCGGATGCCGGCCGCTTCCACATCCTTCCGTGTGATCGGGGCGCCGTCCCGCACGAACGCGGAGAGCTTCTGCAACTCCTGATCGAGGACGCCCAGGTCCGATCCGATCGCCGCGGCGAGCGCGAGGGCCGCCCCCTCCTCCACCTCGACACCCAACGTCTCGCGGGCGCGCTCGAGCAGCCAGCCCGGCACGTCGTCGGGGGAGAGTGGTGAAATCTCGAGGGACCGCGCCTTGGTCTGGAGATCCTTCCAGATCCGCGCGCTCGATCCCTTCGGGATGCTCGCGACGAGGATCACGGCGAGGCCGGACGGGGGTGACGCCGTGAGGGACACGAGCAGCTCGCGTGATCGCGGGCTCGAAGCGAGCGCCTCGACCTCCCGTACCACCACGACCCTCCACTCGGCCATCAGCGGTGGAGTCGCGAGAACCGAGGCCAGGCGCTCACCGTCCACGTCGCCGGCCTGGAGCACATCGAAGTTGAAGTCGCGCGTCGCCGGGTCGAGGTGCGCATCCACCAGCGCGCGCACGGCCTCATCCTTACGGAACTCGTCGTCGCCGTGGAGGAAGAAGACACCGCCCTTGCCGCCCTTCTCGAGAAAGCGGTGGACGGGGGCGAGAATCACGCGCCCTATCGGGGGCTCCCTGCGGCGCTGACCAGGATCGGCGCCTCGATCGAACGGGTCTGCCGCGCCGCGGACGCGGTGAGGGGCGAGTAGCGGACGAACACCCGCGGATCATCCCACAGGCCGTGGTCCACCGTCGCGACGAAGGACGTCGAGGTGAGCTCCACGGTGGAAACCCAGCCCGTCGGCGTCATCTCGATCGTCGTCACCAGGCTGGACGGAGCGAACTCACCACCCGACCAGAGCTGGGGTGGACGCACGCCGACCAGCCGTGGCTCGGGATGACTGACCACGACCGGTGGCAGGGCGACTCTGGGAGCGCGAATGAGCGCCGGCGACCAGGCAGCGACCGCGAGCACGAGCGCGATCGCGAGGGCGGGGGCAACCGTCGTCCACGAACCCGTGGCCTCGGAATGGATGAGCGCCGCCCCGTCCTCGATGTGATAGATGCGGTGCTGCAGGCGGGGGAAGAAGTCCTCCGAAACGGCGACGGGGGGCATGCCCTTGAGGAGCTCCGCGCCGCGCGCCATCACATCCTGGTAGCGTCGGCAGCTCTCACACGCGGCCAGATGCGCGTCCGCCTCTCCGACGAAGGAAGGCTCGGCGGTGCCGTCGAAATAGTCCGAGAAACCGTCTCGGAAGTCAGAGCATTCCATAGGAGTTTGGTACTGGAGGGGGTGCGCCAATGTTCCTCGGGCGCCCCCACGAATGAGGCCCCTCCGGCATGCGCCGAAGGGGCCTCCTGAACCCCGCGTCGGACCCGGATCGCCGAATCCGTTCCCGTCCTGTCGCCCTAGTCCACCAGCGGCGCGATGATCTGCGCGAAGTTGTTGCGGGCGCGGTTCAGGCGGCTCTTCACCGTCCCGAGCTTGCACCCGGTGATGTCGGCGATCTCCTCGTACGTCTTGCCCTCCAGCTCGCGCAGCACGAACACGATCCGGTGATACTCGGGAAGCTGGGCCACCGCTTCCTCCACCTTCTCCTTCAGGTGGCGCTTCCGGAACAGATCGTCCGGCTTGTACTGCGTGTCCTCCCACTCGAGCGGCTGGTGATCCGCCTCCCAGTTCTTCTTGATCGTCTGGAAGAGCACCAGCGGATTGCGCGAGCGGTTACGGAGCTCGTTCTTCGCCAGGTTGCTCGCGATCGTGTAGACCCAGGTCGAGAACTGCTTGCTCTGGTCGAAGCGCGCGAGGTGGCGGTACACACGGACGAACGTCTCCTGGACGAGGTCCTGCGCACGCTCCCGGTCGCCCACGGTGCGGTAGACGAAGTTGAGCAGCCGGTTGTCGTAGCGGCGGACCAGCTCGCCGAAGGCCCGCTCATCGCCGTCGAGGAACGCCCGGACGACCTCGCTGTCGGTGATCTCGCCGAGCTGCTTCCTGTGCTCGAGCGCCTCGCCACCGAATCTCGGGTCCAGTTCCTTCTTGGTGTTCGCGGCCATGTGCTTGTCGCCTCCGTCGCTTTCAGAGCCGGTTGCGCTCCCAACGGGAGTCCCTCCGGCTGCCTCTACGGGGTGCAGGGGACATGCCACCCCGGTCGGCGTCAATCCGCCATTTCCCTGATGAATACGTCCACTGGGGGTGACGTATTTCCAACCCCGGGTGACACATATTCGGGAATTGTTCGGTCGAGCGCTAGAGGCTTGTGGAACCGGCCCCGAGGACGAATCGGGCGGCGTAGAGAAGGGTCACCAGGCTCTTCCCGTCGACAATCCTGCCCTCGTGGATCCAGGCCAGGGCGGTGGAGAACGGAATCCGCACCACCTCGACGAATTCGTCCTCGTCCAGGTTGGATGTGCCGGGCTCCAGGTCGATCGCGAGCCAGAGGTGGATGACCTCGTCGGTGAAGCCGGGGGTCGTGTAGATCCGGGTGAGCGGAATCAGCCCGCCCGCTCGCCAGCCGGTCTCCTCCTCCAGCTCGCGCCGCGCGACGTCCTCGAAGGGCTAGCCCTCCCCACGGGTGCCGGCCGGGACCTCGTACAGATAGCCCCCGGTCGCATAGCGATACTGGCGGATCAGGAGGATCTCCGGATCGGGATCTCCGAGCCGCCCCACGAGCGGGAGGATCGCGGACGCTCCGGCGTGGTGGATGAACTCCATCTCCCGGAAGGAGCCGTCGGGCAGGCGGACGGTATCGACCGACAAATGGACGAT
>CAMCNM010000219.1 GCA_945876015.1 Gemmatimonas phototrophica | reverse complement strand
TCACCGACAAGCCGGTCAAGTACGTGGTGGACACGCACTACCACTTCGATCACGCGCACGGAGCCCAGATCTTCGGGCCGGACGTCACGATCATCGGCACCGAGTTCACCCGCCGGGCGCTGCTCGCGGGCGACTCGAAGGGAGGGAAGACGTGGCCTCGCTTCGTGGGCACGATCCCGCAGCAGGTCGTGACGCTCGTGGCCCAGCTCGACACGGCGAAGGCTCCCGAGAACAGGGCGGCGCTCCAGCGCCGGCTCAAGATCCAGGAGCAGTACAAGCTTGCGACCGACGTGATTCGGCCCACCGCTCCCACCGTGACGCTGAACGACCGGATCACGCTGTTCCGCGGCGGGCGCGAGATCGACATCCGGTTCATCGGCCGTGCCCACACGGGCGGCGACGTCGTCGTCTTCCTTCCGCGGGAAAAGGTGCTGATCGGCGGCGACCTCGTCTCCACCAACCCCTCGAACCTGGGGGACGCCTACGCCGGCGACTGGCTCCAGACGCTCGAGAACATGAAGAAGCTGGACTGGGACATCCTGCTCCCTGGGCACGGACAGCCCATCAGGGAGAAGGAGCGGCTCGACCACTGGGCGGACTATCTGAGGGACTTCTGGGCCCAGGTGCAGGAGCTCAAGAAGCAGGGTGTCTCGGTGGACGACGCGGCCAGGCGGATCGACATGCGGAAGCAGGCCGCGCACTACCCGAACATCACCGCGGTGGGGGTCGATCGCGACGCGGTGCTCGGAGCCTACGAGGTGCTCGACGGGGCTCGCTGACGCTCGCAGCCGCTGAACGAAGAAGGGACGGCCGCTGAATGCTCGACCGTCCCTCCCGGTTGCGACACCTGCCGCGGCGCTTCAGCCCGGCAGCGGCGCCTGCGGCAGTCCCGGCGTCCCGAACAGGATCTCGGTGATCGACTTGATGCTCCGGTTCCCGTAGCGGAACGGGATGACCAGTCGGAGCGGTGCCCCGTTCTGCGGCGGGATCGGTTGATCGTTCATGAGCCACGCCAGCATCACCTGGGGGTGGCGGAGCGTCTCCAGGTCCTCGTCCACGTAGAAGCGGTCGGCGGCGATGAAGCGCGCGTAGTGCGTCCCCGGCACGATTCCGAGCATGTCCGCGAAATCGCTGAACTTCACCCCGGTCCACTTCACGATCCCCCGGGGCGTCTGCGCGCCGCACTGGAGCAGGAACGTGTGCGTGACGCGCGGCAGCTTCTCGAGATCCGAGAAGTGCAGGGTGCCACCGAGCAGTCCGAGGCCTCGCGTATCGACCTTGATCGCCATCTGGCGATAGTCGGTCTCCACGATGGGGACGGAGCGGTCGGGCGTGCGCCACATCGGGTTCTGGCCTTCCTGGATCGGACCGGCCGCGCTCTCGGGGTGCTCCGGGGCGGAGCCATCGGCGTTGAGCGGCAGGTCCGCCGGGAAGCCCGCCCGGCGGGGGCGCTCGACCAGGGTGGTGGGCCACTCCTGGGCTGCGGCGCCGGCTGGGGGGACCTGCTGGCCGAGGAGCTCGTTCGCAACCAGGCCGGTGAGGGACAGTCCCGCCAGGGTCGATCCGGAGAGGGCGATCGCGTCACGCCGTGTAAGATCCATGGGGCGGCCTCGCGCTTAGGGTGTGAAACCTGCTGATTCCAAATTACGGGCCTACCCTCCGTACCGCGACCCGCGCTACAATCCCAGGGCCCCCAAGGCCCTTTTCTTGACCCTGCAGCTACGACGACGCGGCTCATGACGACAACCACAACCGAGGAGTCCGCACTTTGGCCGTGACCGCCAAGGGCTGGGGCCCGCTGCTCCTGATCGTGATCGGAGCGGGGATCATCGCCAGGCTGATCTGGCCCTTCTTTCCGGGCCTCGTGTTGGCCGCGGTGCTGTGCACGCTGGTCGTCCCGTGGCATCAGCGTGTCCTTCTTCGCCGGATCGGACGCCCGAGTCTCGCGGCGGGCATCACCACGCTGCTGCTCGTTCTCCTCATCATGATTCCCCTTGCCGGCCTGCTGTTCCTGGTGGGGACCGAAGCGATGGCCGCCCTCGATTGGCTGACCACGGGGGAGGGTCTCAACTCCGCTTCAGGCGGCTTCCAGGGAACGCTCGCCCGGTTGGCGACGAAGCTCGGAATGGATCCCGCCATGGCGATCACGCTCGTCACCGCTCAGCTGCGGCGCGTGACGGAGGCGGTGATGGGCCGCTCGCTCACCTTTCTGAGCGGGATCCCTGGAGTGCTCCTACAGCTCGGCGTGGCCGTCCTCGCGCACTTCTACCTGCTGCGCGATGCGGACGAGTTCATGGCGTCGCTCCGCCGGATGATTCCGCTCGATCCCGAGCAAACAGACGAGGTGATCCAGCGCGCCAGGGACATCACCGAAGCGACGGTCTACGGCACCGTGGCGGTTGCGGTCGTGCAGGGGACCTTGGGAGGGCTCGCGTTCCGCATGGTCGGGCTTCCAGCCTCGATTCTCTGGGGAACGGTCATGGGCGTGCTCGCGCTCATTCCGATGATCGGGCCGGCGTTCGTGTGGATCCCCGCCTCCATCTATCTGGCTCTGAGCGGCCAGCTTCAGCAGGGTCTCATCCTCGCGGCGTTCGGGGCGCTCGTCATCGGCACGGTGGACAACTTGTTGCGCGCGATCTTCGTGAGCGGTCGCGCGCAGGTCCACTCGCTGGTCGTCTTCCTGAGCGTGCTGGGCGGGGTGTTCGCGTTTGGACCCGCGGGCCTGGTGGTGGGACCGGTGCTCTTCGTTCTCGCGCTGATCGCGATCGAGATGGGACGGCTGGCGATGGGCCACGCGCAGTGGCAGGCTGTCCGCACGGCCCAGGCGCCGGGCCCCGCCTCTACTCCACCGTAGCGAGCTCGGGGATCCCGAACCGTTCCGCCCAGTTCTTGAAGTAGAGCAGTCCCGCCGTGCCCTTCGGGATGAAGTGGAGGAACAGCAGGTTGCAGAAGGCGGGGCGGTCGCTCGCGGGCATCGGATCCCGGTAGTGCCACTGGCTGCTCCCCGAGAAAAGCACGGCCTGCCCTGGCTCGAGCGTGTGACTCGTGAAGCGCACGTCCGGTGACCGCTTGATCTGCTCCTGCCAGCCTTCCACCCAGGGGTCTTCGCCCTCGGGCCAATCCACCACCTGGCTGAGATAGAGCGGCCAGGGCCCGCTCTGATCCACGCAATAGTCGAACGTCCACTTGGATTGTGGGGAGTCCATGTGGATTCCGCACACGCCCTTCGCCGTGTAGAGGCTGACGAAGTTGTAGAGACTCTCCACCTCTTCGCCCACCGCCTCGCTGATCAGCGGCTCCATGCGCTCCTGCAGCGCGGTGAAGTACGGGTGATCGTGCACGATGAACCGCCCGTGCATCTTCGCCTCGTGGAACTCGAGCGCGGTCGGGTGGAACGACGCCACCGTCGTCTTGATCTCGGCGACTGTGGCATCGTCGAAGGGGCGCTCCAGCCGGGTCGCCTCGAACCTCCGATCGGTGCGGAGGGGAGCGAACGCGGCGACGCACTCGGCTTCCGCCCCCGGCTTCACCCGGCGGACGATATCGACCGCCTGCGTGTACCGCGTCAGCCACTTCGAATCGTACCACGGGTAGGCGGAGCTCTCGTCGATGCGCTCCGCCGATCGGGAATTCACTTCAGAGCCTCGATCTGCTCCTCGGTCCGCTCCCACTCGGTGGTCAGCTGCGCGGCTTCCTTGGCCAGGCCCGCGCGCTCGTTCTCGAGCTTCCTGCGCTCGTCCTTGGACACCTTCGCGTAGTAGGCCGCGTCGGCGAACAGCCCGTCGATCTCCGCGATCCGCCGCTCCGCCGCCTCGATCAGGTGCATCAGCTCGGCGTGGCGATCCTGCGCGACCTTCTTCTGGTGTGCGCTCAGGCCTAGGGCGGGCGCCTTGGGCTTCCCGGGCTGCTGGTCCTTCCTCTTCCCCTTCTCGGTCTTGGCCTTGAGGATGACCCTCTCGACGTCGAGGTGGTCGTCCCCCGAGAACGCGACGTACTCCTCGTAGGTACCCTGGTAGTCGGTGATTCCCCTGGGCTCGATGTCCACGATCCGCGTAGCGAGCTGGTTGATGAACCAGCGGTCG
>CAMCNM010000218.1 GCA_945876015.1 Gemmatimonas phototrophica | reverse complement strand
GGGGTCGTGGACCACTCGCCGCTCTTCACCGCCTTGATCACAGTCTGCACGTCCTTGCCCAGGCGGGGTCCGGCGGCGCGCGCGTTCACCGACACCTCGAAGCGGCCGTGCGCGGCCACGTCGTCGGTGAGGTCCACCTCCTTCACGTTCACCTCGTCGCGGATCACGTCGAGGAAATCGGCCAGGCGGGCGGCGTCCTTCGCCACCACGCGAAGGCGCGGCAGGGGGAGCCGCACGCGCAGCTTGTTCGCGGTGCGGAGACCCAGCGCCGACGAGCACACCTGGCGCACGCGGTCCATCGTGTCCACCAGCGCGGAATCGTTGGGCAGCTCGTCCACCAGGGGCCAGTCCGAGAGGTGCACGGAGCGCCCGCCGGTCAAGCCGCGCCAGATCGTCTCGGTGGTGAGCGGCAGCAGCGGTGCTGCGACCCGGCAGACCACCTCGAGCACGGTGTGCAGCGTGTCGATCGCGTCGCGGTCGCCGGCCCAGAAGCGGTCGCGCGAGCGGCGCACGTACCAGTTCGTCAGCACCTCGAGGAACTCGCGCACCGTCCCGCACGCGCCGGCGAGGTCGTAGCCGTCCAGCTGCGCCTCGACGTCGGTGACCAGCTCGTGCGTCTTGGCGAGGATGTAGCGGTCGAGCACGTTCCTCGAGTCGGAGCGGAAGCGGCCCTCGACGTTCTCCGCGTTCGCGTAGAGCGCGAGGAAGTAATACGAGTTCCAGAACGGCAAGAGCGCCTGCCGCACCCCCTCGCGGATTCCCTTCTCGGTGACGATCAGGTCGCCGCCGCGCAGAATCTGGCTCGACATGAGGAACCAGCGCATCGCGTCCGACCCGTCGCGGTCGAACACCTCGCTCACGTCCGGATAGTTCTTGCGCGACTTGGACATCTTCATGCCGTCGCTCCCGAGCACGATGCCGTGCGCCAGGCAGGTGCGGAACGCGGACCGGTCGAACAGCGCCGTGGCGAGCACGTGCAGCGTGTAGAACCAGCCGCGCGTCTGGCCGTTGTACTCGACGATGAAGTCGCCCGGGTAGTGGTGCTCGAACCACTCCGCGTTCTCGAACGGATAGTGCACCTGCGCGAACGGCATCGAGCCCGACTCGAACCAGCAGTCGAGCACCTCGGGGACGCGCCGCATGGTCGAGCGCCCGGTCGGATCGTCGGGATTCGGCCGCGTGAGCTGGTCGACGAACGGCCGGTGCAGGTCGGTCGGGCGCACGCCGAAGTCGCGCTCGATCTGATCGAGCGAACCGTACACGTCCACGCGCGGATACGCCGGGTCGTCCGACACCCAGACGGGGATCGGCGAGCCCCAGTAGCGGTTCCGCGAGATCGACCAGTCGCGCGCGTTCTCGAGCCACTTCCCGAACTGCCCGTCCTGGATGTGCTCGGGCACCCACTCGATCTGCTGGTTCAGCTCGACCATGCGATCGCGGAAGCGCGTGACCCCGACGAACCAGGAGCTGACCGCGCGCTGGATGAGTGGGTTGCCGCAGCGCCAGCAGTGCGGGTACGGGTGGTCGTAGGTCTCGTGGCGGAACAGCGCGCCCGAGGCCTTCAGATCCTTGATGATCGCCTTGTTGGCCTCGAACACCTGGATGCCTTCGTACGGCGGCACCTGGGAGTCGAACTCGCCGCGCGAGTTGACCGGCGTGACGGGCTCGATGCCAGCGGCATCGGTGACCGCTTTGTCGTCCTCGCCGTAGGCGGGCGCGATGTGGACGATCCCGGTTCCGTCCTCGGTGGTGACGAACTCGGCCGGGAGGATCCGGTGCGCGCGCTCCTGGCGGCCGGCGAAGAAATCGAACACCGGCGTGTAGCGCGTGCCGACCAGCTCGGCACCGGTAAAGCGCGCGACGACCGGCGGCGCTTCGCCCAGCTCGCGCGCGTACGCGGGCACGCGGGCCTCGGCGAGCAGATAGCGCTTTCCTTTCGACTCGACGACGACGTACGCCACCTCCGGATGCACCGCGGCCGCGAGGTTGGACGGGAGCGTCCACGGGGTGGTCGTCCAGACGAGCGCTTCGGTGCCGTCGAGCTCAGGACGATCCGAGCGGAGCTTGAGACCGACCGTGACCGCGGGGTCCTGCCGGTCCCGGTAGACGTCGTCCATCTTGGTCTCGGTATTCGACAGCGGCGTCTCGCAGCGCCAGCAATACCAGAGGACGCGGAAGCCCTCGTAGATCAGGCCCTTGTCCCAGAGCGACTTGAACGCCCACAGCACGCTCTCCATGTAGTCGAGATCGAGCGTCTTGTAGTCGTTGTCGAAGTCCACCCAGCGCGCCTGTCGGGTGACGTAGCTCCGCCAATCGGAGGTGTATCGCAGCACCGAGGTCCGGCAGGCCTCGTTGAACTGCGCGACACCCATCGCCTCGATCTCGACCTTGTGGGAGATGCCGAGCTGTTTCTCGGCCTCGAACTCGGCGGGCAACCCGTGGCAGTCCCAGCCGAAGCGACGCTCGACCCGGCGACCACGCATGGTCTGGTAGCGCGGGACGACGTCCTTCACGTAGCCAGTCAGGAGGTGCCCGTAGTGAGGGAGGCCGTTGGCGAACGGCGGACCGTCGTAGAAGACGAACTCGTTGGCCCCGTGCTCACCCGCCGGACGCGCCTCGACGCTCGCCTCGAAGGTCCCGTCCTGCTGCCAATACGCGAGGACGCTCTTCTCGAGCAACGGGAACGACGGCTGGGAGGGGACGGGCTCGGCTTCGTTATGCTCGTCAAAGCGAGCCTGGGGGTACGGCAAGTTGCGCTCCTCGCGGTTCGTCTCTGTGTTCGGGCGCGCGGCCGGAGCCGACCCGCCCGCCCGGGGACGACGCGCACGGTGACGTGCGCTCCGCGGTACCACCCCGTTTGTCCATGCCGTGAAGGCACGAACCACTCGTGTGCGGCTTTGTCGGGCCGCGCCCGCCGGTTCTAGTTGGACCCAGGGTCCTCTGGCTGGGCCCGTTCTTCCGGACGGCTCCCCGGTGATGGCCGGATCGACGCCGTGACGCTCTGTACTCTAACCGATCCGTAAGGCCGGGTCAGCCCCGCGGGTCCTCGGGGAGACCAAGGCGTTTCACCAGCTCCCGAAGCACCGGACCGACACCCGGTCCCGACGGGGATGGCGAATCAGCCGCGACCGCCAACATGGCGAGAACCCGCATACCCATATGGCGCGCCGCGATCACCTCGGGCACGACCCCGGGCCCGACCAGGCGGGCGCCGAGCTGCCGGAGCTTCACGTACTCCCCCGCCGCCAGCAGGTTCGCGTCGGGGATCGCCGCGTAGACGCCACCTCCGAGCCGCGCCCCGGCGGCCGCGGCCGCTTCACGCGCGAGCCTTCTGAGGATCGGGTCGTATGGCTCCGTCATGTCGGGGAAGCGGGGCCCGAGTTCGTCCTCATTTGGGCCCACCAGGGGATTCTCGCCGAGCAGATTGAGGTGGTCCTCGACCACCACCAGGTCGCCGGCCACGAGGCTCGGATCGAGCGCGCGGCAGACACCCGTCAAGACGAGCACCTCGGCGCCGAGCAACCGCGACACCCGGACCGGGAGGCCAGCCTCGCGCACGGTCACCCCGCCGTCCGCGCTCGAGCCCGAATGCACCGCAACCGGCACGCCTTCGATCCGGCCGAGCGCCACCGCGACATCCGCGCCGATCTCGGGGAGATCGACGCGAGCCTCGAGCGAAAACAAATCGCCGCCCAAATCGAACCCCTGCCCAATCACAAGCGCCACGCGAGGAACCAACGAGGTCCGCTCGCGCACCCGGGCTACCGCTTCGTGCAGCCGCTCGCTCACTGGCCCCCGTCCTTCGCCGGTCATCTACCGGGGGGGCGGCTCGCCCGCGAGCCCGGAGAGCCAGAGGTCACCGATCGCGGTAGCGCCCGCGCCCGAGGCTCCGGGCATCGGCGACCCTGCATCCGCCCGGGGCGCGCCGCCGTCGCGTTTGCCGAGATCGATCTCGACCGGTGTGTCGTCGAGCGACGGCCGTCCTTCCTCCACCACGATCAGATCGAGCTCGCGCTCGATCAGCAGCCGCAGCGACTTGAGGAAGCGCGCGCGCTTCCGCTCGAGATCCTCGAGCACCGCGCGCCGCTCGAGCACGCC
>CAMCNM010000217.1 GCA_945876015.1 Gemmatimonas phototrophica | reverse complement strand
GCTCGCGCTCGCTTCCACCGAGCTCCGCATTCCCGCGTGGGATCCCAGGCACGACGCGCTCAAGGCCGAGCTGCGCAGCAACCTCATGTCCCGGCACCAGACCACCTTCGATCTGTTCGCTCCGTGCACCACCGCCACCACGCTGGGCGGCGATGCGGGCGAGGCGATGGCCATCGATCTGGCGCGCGCGTGCCGGAAGAGTCAGCCGCTACTCGACCCCAATATCGAGCTCGAGCGCATGCGCGTTCCGATCCACCTCTTCCACGGACGGGGCGATCGTCTGGTCCCCTACACGGAGAGCCTCCGATTTCACCAGCGCTTGCCCACGAACATACGTTCGGACGTGACCGTGACCGGCCTGTTCGCGCACAGCGCGGATCACCGGCCGGCGACCATGGCCCTCCGCGTGCGCGAGGGTCTCGTCTTCTTCAAGGCGATGCAGGGGGTGCTCAATTGGGTAGGATGACGAAGGCTTCGCTCTGGGGAGCCGCGCTGCTCCTCCTCCCGGTGGCGGCGCAGGCGCAGGAGGCCGCGCCCTACTTCACCGCGGCGCAGGTCGAAGCCGGCAAGGAAGTCTTCGGGCGCGTGTGCTTCGTCTGCCACAAGGCCGACCTCAGCGGCACCGAGATCGCGCCGCCCCTCATGGGAGCCTCGTTCGCGTCGAACTGGAGCGGCCAGGCAGCCGAGGAGCTACTCGAGTTCGTGATGGAGGAGATGCCCCAGACCGCCCCGGGATCGCTCGATCGGGACTCATACCTGCGGGTTGTCGCTTACATCCTCTCGTTCAACGGTTTGGCCGCCGGCGCGACCGAGCTGACGGTAGACGACCCCGGCGTCATCAGGATCGCCACCAAGTAGCCCTGGAGGGATCCGCGGGCGAACCCATGCATATGCATCACGCTCGCGCCCGTCTCGCCGCCGTGCTCCTCCTCGTCGGCAGCTTCGCGTTGGCCCCGCGCGCGCTCCACGCGCAGCTCGCGCCGGTCTCGGTTTCCTTCGAGAACACGGGGATCAACGAGGTGCTGGCCTTCTTCGCCGACTACGCCGGACGCTCGATCGTGTCCGGGGTGGGCGTGGAGGGGATCGTGACGGCGAAGATCGAGCGGCAGCCCTGGGACGTCGCGCTCCGGTCCATTCTCGACGCGCACGGGTTCATCGGTCGGGAGACGGCGAGCGGGATCATCGTCGTGGAGGATCCGAAGAGCGTTGTGGACGCGGCGGTGCCGCTCGTGACCCGCGTCTTTCGATTGAACTACAGCCCTGCAGCCGAGTTGCAACCGGTCGTCGCGGGCGTGCTCTCGAAGCGGGGCTCCGTCTCTGTTCTCCCGAGCATGAACGCACTCGTGGTCACGGACGAGCCGCGCGTGATCGAAAAGGTCGCTAGGCTGTTGGGAAACCCGTAGCGATCAAGCCGGCCGCTCGCTGAGCTCGGCCCAGCGCGCGAACACCTTCTCGATCTCCCCTTCCACCGCGCGTGTCCGTTCCGTCGCGCGCTTCATCGCGTCGGGATCCCGCCTGTAGTAGTCGGGATCGGCCATGTGGAGGTGCAGCTCCGCCTGCTCGCGCTCGAGAGCCTCGATGCGGCCCGGAATGGCGTCCAGTTCCTGCCGCTCGGCGTAGCTCAGCTTCCTGGGCTTGTCCGCTCCGGACCTGGCTTTCGGAGCGTCCTTCGTCTTCTGTTGCGCCGGCGCCGCTTCCCCCTCGCGCGATTCGACCGCTCGCTTCCAGTCCGAGTAGCCGCCCACGTACTCCTTCACGACCCCGCCGCCCTCGAACACGAGCGTGCTCGAGCAGAGGTTGTCGAGGAAGGCCCGGTCGTGGCTCACCGCCAGCACGGTGCCGCCGTAGTCGGCCAGGCGCGTCTCGAGCAGCTCGAGCGTCTCGGTGTCGAGGTCGTTGGTCGGTTCGTCGAGCACGAGCACGTTGGCCGGGCGCGTGAACAGGCGGGCCAGCAGCAGGCGATTGCGCTCCCCTCCGGACAGGGAGCGCACCGGCTGGCGCGCGCGCTCGGTCGAGAACAGGAAATCGGCCAGATAGCTCATCACGTGCTTCCGCTCGCCGTCGAGCACCACGTGGTCGCTGCCGAAGCCGACCGCCTCCGCGACCGTGTCGGCCTCGTCCAGCTGCGCGCGGTTCTGGTCGAAGTAGGCGACCTCGAGCGCGGTGCCGTGCTTCACCAGACCGGACTCGGGCGCCATCTGCCCGAGGAGGATCTTGAGCAGCGTCGTCTTGCCCGAGCCGTTCGGGCCGATGACGCCGATCTTGTCGCCGCGCATGATCGTGGTGGAGAGGTCGTTGATGAGCGGCTGCTCGCCCCACGCGAACGAGACGTGCTCCGCGGTGATCACGCGCGTGCCCGAGCGGTCGGCCTGCTGGACCGTCATGCGCACCTTCCCGATCCGGTCCCGTCTTTGCGTCCGCTCCACGCGCAGCCGCTCGAGCTGCTTGACCCGCCCCTCGTTCCGGGTGCGCCGCGCCTTGATGCCCTGGCGGATCCAGACCTCCTCCTTCGCCAGGTTCTTGTCGAACAGCGCCCACTCCTTCTCCTCGACGGCGAGCTGCTCCTCCTTCCTGCGCAGGTAGGTCGGGTAGTCGCATTCCCACGAGGTGAGGCGTCCGCGGTCCAGCTCCACGATCCGCGTGGCCATGCGCTGCAGGAACGCGCGGTCGTGCGTGACGAACAGGAGGCTCCCCGCGAAGCGCTTGAGGAACGTCTCGAGCCACTCGATCCCGTCGAGGTCGAGATGGTTGGTGGGCTCGTCGAGCAGCAGGACCTCCGGTTCCGAGGCGAGCGCCCGGCCCATGAGGACGCGCCGTTTCTGGCCGCCCGACAGCGTGGCGAACGACGCGGTCGCGTCTACCACCAGAACCGAGCAGAGCCGTTGGACGAGATGGTCCGCGGGCGTGTGGTCGTGCGCCCCCGACCGGATCACCTCCTCGACCGTGGCCGTCAGGTCCTCGGGCAGGCGCTGGGCCAGCAGCGCGGTCCGCACGCCCGTCTCACGCACGACCGTGCCCGCGTCCGTCTCGATCTCTCCGGCCAGGATCTTGAGCAGCGTGGACTTGCCCTCGCCGTTCCGGCCCAGGAGGCCGATGCGCTCCCCACGCTCGATCTGGAGGCTGGCGTCCTCGAGGAGGGGCCGGCCGCCGAAGGCGATGCGGAGGTTCTGGGCGCTGAGCAGTGGCATGGACGGCGAATATCGATAGAACGGCCCCGCCCGAGAAGCGCTCGAGCGGGGCCGTTCATTTGCCGAGTCCGCGGATCGCCGCGGCGCGTACGCTCCTACTGCGCGGTTCCCCGCAGCGAATCGAACAGCTGGCCGACGAACCGGTCGGCGCTGCCGGCCGCGTTCCCGACCTTCTCGTCGTAGTCGGCGGTGATCTTGGCGGCGAGCACCTGATCGCGCGTCTTGCCCTCCGCGACCAGCTTGGCCACGCGGCCCTGCATCACGACGACCATGTCCCGGTGCGCCACGATGGCCGCGCGGTCGGTGATGTTGCCGTGTCCCGGCAGCACCTTGGTCTCGGGGCCGGCCATCTCGGACAGCTTGGTGAGGGCGGCGATCAGCCCGGTGAGCGATCCGCCGTTCCCGAGGTCGATGTTGGGGTATCCGGTCGAGCGGAACACGTCGCCGGTCATGAGCACGTTGGCGAGCGGGAACCGCACCGCGGTGTCGCCGTCCGTGTGCGCGCGCGGGAGCGGGGTCAGCTCGATGCTCTCGCCGTTCATGAAGATCGTCGTCGGCGCATCGAATGTTAGCTTGGGCAGCGACATCGGGGCCACCGTGGGAGCCGGACCGCCGTTCGCGGGCGCGGGCGGCTTGGCGAGACGCTCGCGCAGCAGCGGTCGCGAGATCAGCGTCGCGCCCAGCTTGGCGAAGTTCTCGTTGCCGCCGGTGTGGTCCGCGTGTACGTGCGTGTTCACGAGGAGCTTGAGCGGCTCCTGACTGACCTTCCGGACCTCGGTCATGATCCGGTCGGTGATCGCGGCGGACTGCGCGTCCACGACGAAGATGCCGTCCGGTCCGACCAGCGCACCCATGCGTCCGCCCTGTCCGTCGATCGCGTAGAAGTTGTTGCCGAACTTGGTCAGGACGACCTGGACCGGCGCCTGCGCCG
>CAMCNM010000216.1 GCA_945876015.1 Gemmatimonas phototrophica | reverse complement strand
CTTCGGGCACCGGTCTCGACGTACTGCGTGGGCATGGCCGCGTCGATGGGCGCGGTTCTCCTCACGGCGGGGGCCAAGGGCAAACGGGCCGCCCTGCCCAATTCCCGGATCATGATCCATCAGCCCTCCTCGGGAGCACAGGGCACGGCGTCGGACATCGAGATCGCCGCGCGGGAGGTCTTGCACATTCGTGAAAAGCTCAACGAGATCCTCGCCAAGCACACGGGCCAGACGGTGCAGCGGATCGCGGACGACGCGGACCGCGACCGCTTCATGAGCCCGTACGAAGCGACCGATTACGGCTTGATCGACAAGGTCCTCGAGGGACCGATGCACGGAACGACGAACGGAAAGAAGCCGGCAGACTCGGCCACGCTTACCAGGGAATAGGGCGTCACATTCGCCCCCGGACCCAGGACTAGCCCATGTCCAGCGACAAGCATCTTCGTTGCAGCTTTTGCGGAAAATCCAAGGACAGCGTCAAGAAGTTCATCAGCGGTCCTTCGGTCTACATCTGCAACGAGTGCATCTCCCTCTGCAACGAGATCCTCTCCGAGGAAGAAGAGCGCGAACAAGATGACGCCGTAGTACCCAGCCCGACGCCGCAGGAGATCAAGGAAGTCCTCGATCAGTACGTGATCGGCCAGGAAGACGCCAAGCGCGCGCTGTCGGTGGCGGTCTACAACCACTACAAGCGCGTCAATCACCAGGGCATCCTCGAAGATGTCGAGATCGACAAGGCGAACATCCTGCTGATCGGCCCGACCGGCGTCGGCAAGACGCTGCTCGCGCAGACCCTCGCCCGCATACTTCAAGTACCGTTCACGATCGCCGACGCCACCACCCTCACCGAAGCGGGATACGTCGGTGAGGACGTCGAAAACATCCTGGTGCGTCTGCTCCAGTCGGCCGACTTCAACATCGCCGAGTGCGAGCGCGGCATCGTCTACATCGACGAGATCGACAAGATCGCGCGGAAGTCCGAGAACCCGTCCATCACCCGCGACGTCTCGGGCGAGGGCGTGCAGCAGGCCCTGCTCAAGATCCTCGAGGGAACGGTGGCCAGCGTGCCCCCGCAGGGCGGCCGGAAGCATCCGCAGCAGGAATACATCCAGATCAACACCCGGAACATCCTGTTCGTGTGCGGCGGCGCGTTCGACGGGCTCGAGAAGATCGTGGAGTCGCGCATCGGCAAGCGCAGGATCGGCTTCGCCGGTGAGGCCACCGGAACGGGCTCCGAGGCCGAGCGAGAGGAGTTGCTCGCCCGGGTCGAGCCCGAGGATCTCCAGCGCTTCGGGCTGATCCCCGAGCTGGTGGGCCGCCTCCCCGTCACGGTCGCGCTGACCCAGCTGGACGAGGAGCAGCTCTGCCGGATCCTAGTCGAGCCCAAGAACGCCCTCGCGAAGCAGTACGCCAAGATGTTCGAGCTAGAGGGCATCGGGCTCACCTTCGACAAGGAAGCCATCAAGGCGATCGCGAAGAAGACGCTCTCGCGGGGCACCGGCGCCCGCGGCCTGCGCTCCGTGATCGAGGGCCTGATGCGCGACGTGATGTTCGACGTCCCGTCCAGGACGGACGTGCGCGAGGTGGTCGTGACGACAGAGAGCGTCGAGCACGGCACGCCTCCCCTGCTGGTGCTGCGTCCGGAGCCAGAACGGAAGGAAGCCTGACGCGTCTCATGGCGAGCGCCCGACGAGAGCGCTCAAATTGGCTTGAGACAAGGAAGGCGAGCACCGGCACCGAGGCGTACCTACATGGTACGCCGCAGGTGACGGCGCGGAGCCTGACGCCGTATCAAGCCACTTTCAGCGCTCTCCAATGAAGCTCTCGCGTACAGACGGTCTGGTGGAAGTACCTAGCTCCCTCCCCGTCGTCGCGCTCCGCGATCTTACGTTCTTCCCATACATGGTGCTCCCTTTGCTCATCGGGAGACCACGCTCGACGACCGCCCTCCGTGAGGCGGAAGCCTCTCCGGACCGTCTCCTCCTCGTCCTCGCCCAACGCGACCCCGAGCTCGACGAAGCCGGGGAGGACGACGTCTTCCGCGTCGGCACGGTGGCCCGCGCGGTTCAGGTGACCCCCCTGCCCGACGGCACCTGCCGGGCCGTTCTCGAAGGGATCGGCCGGGCCCGGGTCCAGAAGTTCATCCCGTCCGCGGACGGAGCACTCCGCGCCGAGATCGAGGAATTCGCGCCGGAGATCGAGGGGGGGGTGACCCCCGAGCTCGAGGCGGTCGGCCGCGGCGTGGTCCGGATGTTCGAGGAGTACGCGCGCCTGAACGAGCGCATCCCGGACGACCTGCCCCGCCTGGTGAGCGAGATCAAGGATCGGGTGCGGCTCATCCACTTAGTCGCGGGTCACCTGCTGATCCCGTCGCTCGACAAACAGCCGATCATCGAGGCCGTGGATCCGACCGCCGCGCTCGGCCTCCTGCAGACACTGCTCACGCGCGAGATCGAGATCCTGCGCATCGAGGAGAAGCTCGATCAGCAGATTCGGACCCAACTCGACTCGGACCGGAAGCAGTTCTACCTGAACGAGCAGCTCAAGGCGATCCACCGCGAACTGGGCGAGGGCGACGCGGAGGAATGGCAAGAGCTCGAGAGCCTGATCCGCACGCGCGAGCTGCCCCCGCACGCGCGCGAGCGCGTGGACCGCGAGCTGGGCCGGCTGCGCAAGCTGAACCCGGTGGCGCCCGAGGCGGCGGTGATCCGCACGTACGTGGACTGGATCCTGGCGCTCCCCTGGTCGGGAAAGAGCATCGACGCGGTGGACGTCGCGCACGCCTCCAAGGTGCTCGACGAAGCCCACTTCGGTCTGGGCGAGGTCAAGGAGCGGATCCTCGATCACATCGCTGTCCTCTCCCTTGTCGGCGAGCTGAAGGGTCCGATCCTGTGCCTGGCGGGCCCTCCCGGCGTCGGAAAGACATCCCTGGGCCGCAGCATCGCGCGGGCGCTCGGGCGCGAGTTCGTGCGCGTGAGCCTGGGCGGCGTGCGCGACGAGGCGGAGATCCGCGGCCACCGGCGCACCTACGTGGGCGCGCTGCCGGGCCGCGTGCTCCAGGGGATGCGGAAGAGCGGAACGCGGAATCCCGTCTTCCTGCTCGACGAGGTGGACAAGCTCGCCCGCGACTTCCACGGCGACCCGGGCGCCGCGCTGCTCGAGGTGCTCGACCCGGAGCAGAACAAGTCGTTCACCGACCACTACCTCGAGCTCGAGTTCGATCTGTCGGACACGCTCTTCATCGCCACCGCGAACACGCTGCAGGGGATTCCCGAGCCGCTGCGCGACCGCATGGAGGTGATCCGGCTCCCGGGGTACCTGGACACCGAGAAGCGCGTGATCGCGCGGCGGTTCATCTGGCCCAGGCAGGCAGAGCGTCACGGTGTGGCTCCGGACGCGGTTGAGGTTGACGAGGCCGCGCTCGATTCGATCATCCATCTCTACACGCGCGAGGCCGGGGTGCGCGAGCTGGACCGTCGCATCAGCCGGATCACGCGCAAGCTGGCCCGGCAGGTGGCGGACGGCACCGCCCTCCCCGCCCGGCTCGACACCCAGCAGGTGCGCGCCCTGCTCGGGCCCCCCACCTATCTGCCCCCCGACCACGCGGACGATCTGGACCGCTCGGGCATCGCGCGCGGTCTGGCATGGACGGCGGCGGGCGGCGAAGTGCTCGACGTGGAGGTCGCGGTCGTCCCGGGAACCGGTGAGGTGCGGCTGACCGGCACGCTCGGCGACGTGATGAAGGAGTCGGCCATGGCGGCGGTGACGTACGCGCGCTCGCGCGCCCGGCGCCTGGGGCTCGACCCCCGCTTCCACCGGGAGAGCGACATCCACATCCACCTTCCCGAAGGCGCCACCCCGAAGGATGGCCCCTCCGCGGGCATCACGATCGCGGTCGCGCTGATCTCGTCGCTGACCGGGACGCCCACCCGGGTGGACGTCGCGATGACCGGCGAGATCACGCTGCGCGGCCGGGTCCTCCCGGTCGGCGGCATCAAGGAAAAGGCGGTTGCCGCGCTGCGCTACGGCGTGAAGCGCGTGATCATCCCGGCCGCCAACGCGCCCGAGCTCGAGCTGCTCCCCGAGGAGGTCCGCCTCGGGATCGAGTTCATCCCGGTCAGACTGATGGACG
>CAMCNM010000215.1 GCA_945876015.1 Gemmatimonas phototrophica | reverse complement strand
ACTGGGCGAGGCCTCGAAGAACGCCAAGCTGCTCGACAGCGTGGTCGAGGAAATGCGCCTGATCACGGGTCAGAAGCCGCTGGTCACCCGTGCGAAGAAGGCCATCGCGAACTTCGGTCTGCGTGAGGGGATGCCGATCGGGGTCGCGGTCACGCTGCGGGGCGAGCGCATGTACCACTTCCTGGACCGCCTGGTGAGCGTTGCGATTCCCCGCATCCGTGACTTCCGCGGGCTCGCGACGCGCTCGTTCGACGGACGGGGCAATTTCACGATGGGCGTAAAGGAACAGATCATATTCCCGGAGATCAATTTCGACCGGGTGCAGAAGGTCCACGGGATGGACATCACCGTGGTTACGACGACGAACAAGGATGACGAGGCCTTCGCTCTGCTCAAGGAGATGGGCTTCCCGTTCCGGGGCGAGACCGCAGTCATCATCGGCCAGGCGGCCGCGTAGCCGCTGGTCACGACAACCGTTTCAAAGAGAGCACTGAATGGCGAAGAAGGGGCTGATCGAGAAGGCCAAGCGCAAGCCGAAGTTCGAGGTGCGGCGCAACAACCGTTGCCAGCGCTGCGGTCGGCCGCGCGCCTTCATCCGCAAGTTCGGTATGTGCCGAATCTGCTTCCGCGAATTGGCACTCAAGGGCGAGATCCCTGGGGTCCGCAAGTCTAGCTGGTAAGGAAAAACGATCATGATGACGGATCCCATCGCCGATATGCTCACCCGCCTCCGGAATGCGGCTGTTTCCGGACACCGTTGGGTGGACATGCCGGTATCGAAGCTGAAGGTCGAGGTCGCGCGTATCCTGAAGGAGAACCACTTCGTCTTCGATTACAAGAAGCTCGACGACGGGATGCACGGCGTTCTCAGGGTTTACCTCAAGTATCACGAGGGTCAGCCCGTCATCCGGCACCTAGAGCGGGTTTCCCGCCCCGGTCGCCGACACTACGTGGCCGTGGATAAAATCCCGCGGGTCCGGAACGGACTCGGGATGGCGATCCTGTCCACCTCGCGCGGACTTCTTTCCGACCGGGGCGCCCGGCAGGAAAAAGTCGGTGGCGAGCTCATGGCTCTGATCTGGTAGGATAGACGACGATGTCTCGTATCGGAAAGCGACCGGTCGCAATCACGAAGGGCGTGGACGTCTCCGTGTCGGGGACCACCGTCCGGGTGAAGGGCCCCAAGGGGGAGCTCACCCTGAACGCGCATCCCGACATGGTGGTGAAGGTCCAGGACGGGGGCGTGTTGGTCGAGCGCCCGTCCGACGCGGCCGGCCACAAAGCCCTTCACGGCCTCACGCGCACCCTGATCGCCAACATGGTCGGCGGGGTCACGGAGGGGTTCAAGAAGAGCCTCGAGATCGTGGGCGTCGGCTACAAGGCCGAAAAGAACGCCAAGGGGATCAAGCTGACGGTGGGCTACTCGCACGTCGTCCAGTTCGACGCCCCCAAAGGCATCACGATCGATACGCCCAATCCGACCACGGTCGTGATCTCGGGCGCGGACAAGCAGATGGTTGGACAGGTCGCTGCGGAGATCCGCCTCGTGCGGCCGCCCGAGCCCTACAAGGGCAAGGGAATCCGCTATCTCGGTGAGCAGGTCCGGCGTAAGGCCGGCAAGACGGCTGGGGCATAACTATGGCAAAGACAGGTAATCAGAGGCGGGGTCGCGAGATCGGGCGTACGCGGCGCCATCGCCGCATCCGCAAGAAGGTGTGGGGCACGGCCGAGCGTCCGCGGCTCGTGGTCTACCGCTCCCTCAAGAACATCGAGGGGCAGCTGGTGGACGACGACAAGCAGGCGACGCTCCACGGCCTGTCCACGCTCGACGAAGCGCTCCGCGGGTTCAAGGCCGAGGCCGGCAAGAACCGGCGTATCGAGCACGCGCGCGTGGCAGGCAAGCGGCTCGCCGAGGAAGCCCTTAAGAAGGGCATCGAAACGATCGTGTTCGACCGGAGCGGCTACCAGTACCACGGTCGGGTCAAAGCCTTTGCCGAAGGCGCCCGCGAGGGAGGTCTGAAGTTCTGATGGCTAGAGAGCAAAGCAGGGAAAAGAAGCCGCGTGGCGGCCGCGAAAGCGAGATGGTCGAGAACGTCATCCACATCAACCGCGTAGCCAAGGTTGTGAAGGGTGGACGGCGGTTCTCCTTCTCCGCGCTGGTCGCGGTGGGCGACAAGAAGGGCAACGTGGGAATCGGGCTGGCGAAGGCCAACGAGGTCGCCGAGGCGATCCGGAAGGCCTTCGAGCGAGCGCGCCGCAAGATGCTGGCGGTGCCGCTCAAGCGTGGCACGATCCCTCACGAAATCCTCGGGGAGTGGGGCGCCGGCAGGGTCCTGCTCCGTCCCGCCGCTCCAGGAACCGGCGTGATCGCAGGCGGTCCGGTGCGCGCGGTGCTCGAGGCCGCGGGCGTCACCGACGTGCTCACCAAGAGTCTGGGAACGAACAATCCGATCAACGTGGTGAGAGCCACGGTCGATGCGCTCGAGCGCCTGGTCACCATCGAGCAGGTGGCTCTGGAGCGCGGCGTGACCGTGGAGTCACTGGGAGTTGGGCGCCGTGGCTAAGAACAAGGCCGCAGCGAGCGGCAAGCTGAAGGTCACTCAGGTCCGGAGCCTGAGCGGCCGGCCCGACAAGCACCGGCGCACGATCGAAGCGCTCGGGCTCAAGCGTCTCCAGAGCAGCGTCGTCCACGACGACACACCCGCGATCCGGGGGATGATCAAGCAGGTCATCCACCTGATCAGCGTCCAGAACGTAGACTAGGAACGCACGACCATGGCAGAGCTTCATGACTTGAGTCCCGCCCCGGGCTCCCGTAAGGATCGCAAGCGGGTTGGCCGCGGGCCTGGCTCAGGCACCGGAAAGACCGCCGGGCGTGGCGGAAAGGGATCGAGCGCCCGCACGGGCTACCTGCGGAAGCGCGGCTTCGAGGGCGGCCAGATGCCGCTGCACCGCCGCCTCCCGAAATTCGGGTTCAAGAACTTCGCCCGAGTGGAGTGCCAGGTCGTGAACGTGCGCGATATCGAGGGGCTCGAGGGCGAGATCACCCCGCAAAGCCTCCACGCCGCTCACCTGATCGCGACGCTGCGGCGTCCGGTGAAAGTGCTCGGCGAGGGTGAGCTCAAGAGCAAGCTCTCCGTCTCGGCCCACGCGTTCAGCAAGACCGCGCGTGAGAAGATCGAGGGCGCGGGCGGAACGTGCACCGTTCTGACCGGTTCCGAGGGCCAGGGCGCCGGGGCTTCGGAGGCGCAGTAAGCCGCGATGGCAAATCCAGTCGCGAATCTGTTCAGAGTCCCGGAGCTGAAGCAGAAGATCATCTTCACGCTCCTGATGTTGCTCGTGATTCGAACGGGCAACCACATCACGGTGCCGGGCCTGAACGTCGGCGTTCTCCGGGCCATGTTCGGCACGCTCCAGAACACCGCCCTCGGCGTGTACGACATGTTCGTGGGCGGCGGCCTGTCCCGGGCGACGATCTTCGCGCTCGGCATCATGCCGTACATCTCCGCGAGCATCATCTTCCAGCTGATGGCCGCCGTCTTCCCAGCGGTCGAGAAGATGCAGAAGGAAGGCGAAGAAGGGCGCAAGAAGCTGACGCAGTGGACGCGTTACGCGACCGTCGGCCTCGCGATGGTGCAGGCGTACGGCTTCGCGGTCTTCCTGCAGAGCATCCAAGGCGCCGTCGTCACGCCGGGCTTCGGCTTCATCGCCACGACCATGATCGCGCTCACCACGGGTGCGGTCTTCGTGATGTGGATCGGTGAGCAGATCACCGAGCGCGGGATCGGCAACGGCATGAGCCTGCTGATCTTCTTCAACATCGTGGACACCTTCCCGGCGGCGATGGGCCGCACGTTCGAGGCCCTGTCGGTCGGCGAGATCGGCGTCTTCGCGCTGGTCGCCCTCGCGGCGGTTGCGGTGGGCGTCTGCGCCGGCGCGGTCGCGATGCAGATGGCGGCCCGCAAGATTCCGGTCCAGATACCCCGCAAGGTGGTCGGGCGGGGCAGGATCCAGGAGGGCCAGAAGAGCTTCATCCCGCTGCGCATGAATTCGGCCGGCGTGATGCCGATCATCTTCGCCCAGTCGTTCATCGTCATTCCGGGCACGATCGCGGCCTTCTCGAACATCGGGTGGCTGCGCACCGCGGCGGACTTCATCGCGCCGCAGACGC
>CAMCNM010000214.1 GCA_945876015.1 Gemmatimonas phototrophica | reverse complement strand
GCCGCATGACCGCCCGCCTTCCACTTATCCCGACCTGTTTCGCGGTACAGAAAAGCGGAGCCACTTCTGTACGTGATCGTCCTGGGCCATCCCCCAAGACAGGGCAACGCACGGGGGGAGGGAATGCTGGGGTGGGACGGCCTAGCGCGGATACCGAGCTCGCGCCAAGGTGACCTTCGCGTTCACCGCGTCCACGGTGACCCGGGCCATCCCGGCCCGGTAGGCGGGGGTGATCGGGTAGCTCTCTCCGGGGAATTCGGCGTATCCGTCCACCACCAGGTCCTGGTACCGGTGGTAGGGCCCCGTCCGCTTCGGGTTGGTGTAGCCGAAGAGCCCGACCACCGGAACGTCGAGCGCCCGCGCGATGTGGAGCGGGCCGGTGTCGGGGCTGATCAAGAGGGCGCTCCCCCGGATCAGCCAGACCAGCCGCCGCAGGTCGTCGCCGAGCAGGTCGAGCGGCCGCGCCCGGGTGAGCCCGAGGATGCGGTCCGCCATCTCCCGCTCGGCGCGGGACGGGCCGCCCACCAGCATGGGCTGGAGGCTGTGCTCGCTCTCGAGTCTCTCCAGCAGACGCGCGTAGCCCTCGGCATTCCAGTTCTTCTCGGGCTTGCTCGTGCCGATGACCACCGCGCAGGCCGGCCGGTCCAGCCGGGCGAAGAACTCGCTCTGCGCGGCCGTCTCGTCCGCGGAGACGGGGAGGTCCCACACGGCCGGCCGCGGGTCGATCCCCAGGTGCTCGAGGAACTCGAAGTACTGGTCCTGGACGTGACGCTGGCCGTGGAACGGGATCTTCTCGTTCGTGAAAAGCCAGTTCAGATCGCGCGCGCGGGTGCGGTCGAAGCCCAGCTTCACGCGCGCGGGCACCAGAGCGGTGATCAGCCCCGCCTTGAGGTAGACCTGGAGCCCCAGCAGCAGATCGAAGGGTCGCTCGGGCAGCGCGCGCCGGAGCCGCCGATAGCTGTCCCAAGCTTCGAGCCCGCGTCGCCGCTCGAAGAGGATGAACCGGTCCACCGATCGGTGGCCCTCGACCAGGCGATGCGTCTGCGGCTGGGTGATCCAGGTGATATGTGTGTCGGGCCAGCGCCGCTTGAGCGCGTTCGCCACCGGCAGCACGTGCACCGCGTCGCCCAACGCGGAGAGCATCACGATGCAGACCGAGCGGGGCTCCGAGCGGAGCGGCTCGTTCAACCCTCGTCCCCCGAGTGCGCCGAGGCGGAGAGGACGGCCCATTCCTCGGGAGCGAGCGCGCGGGCGTTGTGGCTCTCGTGCTTGCGCAGCGAGCGGAACAGCCGAGCGAGCATGCCGCGCGGATCCGCGCGAACGCCGGGAGGCAATACGCGGCAGCGGTCCAGATCGAGGAAGAGGGGGAGCGGACCTCCACGCTCCTGCTCGACCAGCACGTTGCGCGCGTTCAGGTCCGCGTGCTCGATGCCCGCGGCCGCCGAGCGCGCTAGCAGACGCCCCACTTCGCGGAGCACGTCGGAGCGCTCGCGCCGGCTCCGCTCCTCCTTGAAGAGGAGGTGCGCGAGATCGACCGCATCCGCGACGAACTCGGTCACGATGTCCGCGCGATAGAAGGGTCCGGACGGATACACCGCCCCCGCCATGACGCGTGGAGTCGGAATGCCGCGGCGGCGCACCTCGTTGCTCGCGCGCGCCTCGCGCAGGGGGCGGGCCAGCCCGATCCGGAGATGCCGGTCGTGGAGCAGCCGAGCGACCTTGCCGCCGCGGTGGTAGTGGCGCACGACCCATCGTCCGCGCGGAGTGGTGAGCACCGGAACCGGCCCGCGCCCCTGCAGGATCATATCGGCCTGGCGCGTGGCCGCCTCGTGCAGGCCCTCGCCCCGCGCGAACGCCCCGCGCACCCAGGCCTCGACCTCGGGGTTCGCGAACGCCTGGGCACTGTCGGCGCGGTCGATGGTCTCGAGGCCGGGAGGGAGTCTCATCGTTGGGTCGCCTTCCGCACGCCGTACACCGAGCGAGCGCGCTCCACCATCCCGACGACGTCCTCCGCGCGAATCGTCTCCATCCTTCCGAGCTTCGGCTCGTACGCTGACGGATCGGGCTGGCGCCCGGCCTCCGTGTAGCGGTCCACCACCAGGTCGCGGTAGCGCTTCCACGGCCCCACGCGGGCCGGGTTGGTGTGTCCGAACAGTCCCACCACCGGCGTGCCCATCGCGTGCGCGATGTGCAGCGGCCCGGTGTCGGGGCTCACCAGCAGATCGACTCCGTCCACCATCCACATCATGGCGCGCACCGAATTCCCCATCCCATCGATGGGAGGTGAGGCCGTTGCGGCCATCACTCTCGCCGCTGCGGTGCGCTCGCGCACGCCCGGCCCTCCGATCAGCAGAACCCGATAACCCTTCTGGGAGAGCGCGTCCACCAGAGCGGGGTAGCTGTCCACCGGCCAATCCTTCTTGGGATTCGCGGTGGCCAGCACCACGCCGGCGACGGGAGCGTCCCCGAGATCACGGAAGAACCGGGCCTGGGTGGCGCGCTCCTCCTCGGAGAACGAGATCCCCCACTCGACCGGCGCATCGGCTGGCAGGCCGAGCACCTCTCGGTACGCGAGCAGCTGGTCCTGCGTGTGACGCCACGGTCCCTCGGGCAGGTGGTGGGTGTTGAAGAACCGCACGCCTTCGCGCGTCTTCGAGGGCGGCAGCCCGACCCGCACCGGCGCGCCCGAGAGGAGGCTCGGAAACACACCCTTCAGGTAGCGCTGCATGTTGAGCGTCAGGTCGCAGGGCCGCCCACGCAGCGCCTGCGCGAGCGCGATCACGCCGTCCATTCCACGCGCTTTGTCGAAGACCACGATCTCGTCCACCGACGGGTGGTGCTCGAGCACGCGCGCGGGCGTCGGCTCCGCGATCCACACCACGCGGCGGCCCGGGTCGTCGCGCTTGAGGTCGTTCGCGATGGGCAGCGCATGGACCACGTCGCCGATCCCGGAGAGCTGCACGATCGCGACCCTCCGGTCGCGCCGCCCGTCCAGCCGCACGTCGCCGGGTCTCGCGCTCAGGGCTGCTTGATCGGAGCGGCGGTCGCGGTTTCGGACGGAAGCACGTGCAGCGCCGTACCGGTCATTTCCTTCCCCTTCACGCGCACCGTGATGCGGTGCATTCCGGGGCCGCGGAATACGACGTCCTCGAGCGCCATGATCAGCCAGGTGCGCGCCGGTGGGCGCTCCGGGGAGCGCAGGTCCACGTCGGTATGTCCGTCGAGGGTCAGGATCGGGCGTCCGACCGGATCCACCAGATCCACCTTGAACTGGAAGCGGCCCGCGTCCTCCCGATCCCATTCGATGCCCGCCACCAGAACCATCTTGTCACGCCGCGCGGGAAACCCGGGCGCGAAGAGGTCGTTGAAGACGCCGTGCACGTCGAGCTTGCCGTCGGAAGTCGTGCGCGCCTCGTCGCACACCAGCGCGAGGATCAGCTCCATTTGGTTCTCTCCTCTCCCCATCTGTGGTCCCCGGGCGCGCGCGAGCGCGCGGCGCGACCGGGATGGTCATCGAAAGTGACTTCGTTCGTAAGCCCCGTCCGGGACTCGCGGGTCGCGCTACGGTCTGTGCCCTGCGAGGACATAGGCGAGGCCCAGGCGTTTTGCGCCTCTTTAGGTTCGGTTATCTTTGCCCGCTGGGCCATTCCGGCTCTGGTCGGACGTCCCGTGCGGGCGCGCCGAGGCGCGAGCGGACGGTACGCTTCGTGAACGATAAGAAAGGAGGAATGGAATCGTGCCGAAGGATCAGCTAAAAGATAGGGCCCGAGATGAGCTCTTCAGCCATATCAACCGCTGCGGAGTTCTCCAAGCCAGTCTCGAGGATCAGCAGCAGTGGATAGACGAAACCATCGAATACATCGGGGAGCGGTACCCCGATCTGAACGATACCGACCTGAAGGATCTGCATCGGATCGGTATCCATTTCTGCAAGCCGGCGATTTCTCACGGCGCCGACAGTAGTTTGAAGGGAGAAGGGGACGCAAACGCCGCCTGACCCCGGCCAGCTTCAGTGGTGCCAACGACATGGAAGGGGGGCGGGACCGAGATTCGGGTCCCGCCCCCCTCGCCTTTCCTGCCGTAATGACGGGCTGGCTGGATCTTTACCGCCACCCGCACCGATCCGCTGGCGGGCGCTCGGAACCGTCCATATATTTTGGCCCCGTTGTCGCCTGCCCATGTCCTCTGTCTCTGGTCG
>CAMCNM010000213.1 GCA_945876015.1 Gemmatimonas phototrophica | reverse complement strand
GCACCTGCGGGCGCCGAACGGGACGCCGATGGCGAACGTGTTCGTGAGCCTGATGCAGGCGCTCGGGCACGACGACATCCACCGCTTCGGCGACAGCACCGGCGAGTTCCCCTTGAGCTTCCCGAAGGGAGCCTGACCAAGGGCCTGAGTGCCGGCGGTTCGGGGTGCGACAAGACGGGGCGGCGAAGGGGATTCTCCCTTCGCCGCCCCGCTGCCTCTACACCCGACCGAGATCCCGTTACTCAATTGCAGCTAGCCTCGCCGAGTCATACTATATATCTGCCCGTGTTGTACGGTTTGGGCAGGTTTTGCACTCAATACCTATGTGAGGCTGGAGAATGAGGACGCTCGCCTTTGGTGCCGCTCTGGTGGGGGCCTGGTTGGTTGCCGGAAGTCACGGCCCGGGCACCCGACCGGCTCCGACCGCTCCCCGCGTCGCACTCGCGCTGACGCCGCAGGCGGCCGCGCCCGCCCCGGAAATCGCGCCGCACAACGCCTCCGCACCACACGTCCCCCTGGATGTGAGCCCTGCGACCTTGACCGCGGTCGTCCAGCAGTACTGCGTGGTCTGCCACAACGACCAGCTTCTGACCGGTAACGTGTCGCTCGCGAACTTCGACGTGGACCAGGCGGCGCAGAACGCCGAGAAGGCCGAGCGCATGGTGCGGAAGCTCCGCGCCGGCATGATGCCGCCGCCTGGTATCCCGCGCCCCGGGGGTGACACGCTCCTTGCGCTGGTGGAGACGATCGAGGCGAACGTCGACAAGGCCGCCAAGGCGAACCCCCGACTCGGTGAGCGCAGGTTCCAGAGGCTGAGCCGCACCGAGTACGAGCGGGTGGTGAAGGATCTGCTCGATCTCGAGATCGAAGGGTCGAAGTGGCTGCCGCCCGACGTGCTCGTGGGCGCCTTCGACAACGCCTCGGCCGGTCAGATGCTTTCCACGACCCTGCTCGACTCGTTCATGAGGGCGGCGAGCGAGGTCGCGCTGCTCGCGGTAGGGAACCCGGAGGCCATGTCCTCCACGGCCAAGTACAACAACCCCGTCGAAATCTCGCAGCACGCATGGGATCACATCGAGGGTACGCCGTTCGGGACGCGTGGCGGGATGGTGATCACGCACGACTTCCCGGCGGACGGCGACTACGTCTTCCAGGTCGAGACGAGCTTCGGCGACGGGACGTCGATCCTCGAGGACGTCGATATCTCGGTGGCGGCCGAGCCGAAGGCGCTCCTGATGCTCGAGCGCAAGGCAGCTCAATCGAACCCGGTCCAGACCGAGCTCGTCCACGTGCAGGCGGGACAGCAGACGGTCTCCGCCGCTTTCGTGAGCCGCATCGAGGGGCCCTACGAGGATCGTTTCACGCCGCCGAACTGGTCGTCGGCCAATCTCGGAAACAACGGCGCGAACTACGGCATCACCGTGCTCCCCCACATCACCACGCTGCTGATCACGGGCCCGAAGAACGTGAAGGGTGTTTCGGAGACCCGGAGCCGGCAGCGGATCTTTTCTTGCCATCCGACTGGAGCGGCCGAGCAGCGGACCTGCGCCGAGTCGATCATCGGCCGGCTCATGACCCAGGCCTACCGCCGGCCGATCAAGGCGGACGACGTGGCCGACCTGATGAAGTTCTACGACGAGGGCTTCGCGGCCGGCGGCTTCGAGGTGGGAGTCCGGACGTCGCTCGAGGCGCTGCTCGCCGCGCCCGAGTTCCTGTTCCGTCTCGAGCGCGAGCCCGCGAACGCGCGCGCCGGCCAGGCCTATCGTCTGAGCGACATGGACCTCGCGACGCGGCTCTCGTTCTTCCTGTGGGACGCTGCGCCCGACGCCGAGCTGCTCAAGGTCGCGGAGACCGGAAGGCTCTCGAACGCGGGCGTGTTCGACCAGCAGGTGAAGCGGATGCTGAAGGATCCGCGCTCGGAGGCGCTCTCGACGCGCTTCGTCAGCCAGTGGCTGCGCCTCCAGGACGTCGGGCAGGAAGTGTGGCCCGAGCCCTTCTACTATCCGGACTTCTCCGAGCAGCTGGCCGAGTCGATGGTGAAGGAGACCCAGATGTTCTTCCAGTACCTGGTCCAGGCGGACCGGCCGCTGCTGGAGCTCTACACCGCCGACTACTCGTTCCTGAACGAGCGGCTCGCCAAGCACTACGGGATCGATGGCGTTTCGGGCGACGATTTCCGTAAGGTCCAGTACACGAACGATCAGCGTCGGGGCGTCCTGGGCCACGGCAGCGTGCTGCTGCTCACCTCGGTGGCAGACCGCACCTCTCCGGTGATTCGTGGGAAGTGGGTCATGGAGGTGCTGATGGGTACGCCGCCGCCGCCGCCGCCGCCGAACATTCCGGCTTTCGAGGCGACCAAGGATTCCAACGGTGGGCGGAGGCTGACCACCCGTGAGCGCATGGCGGCGCACAGCGCCTCACCGGTGTGCAGTTCGTGCCATCGCTTCATCGACCCGATCGGCCTCGCGCTCGACAACTTCGACGTGACCGGCAAGTGGCGGATTCGCGAGAACATGGCGCCGCTCGACACGCGCGGTGACTATTACGACGGCACGCCGATCGCGAGCCCGAAGGACCTGGTGGCGGTTCTCGTGAAGCGTCCGACTCCGCTGGTCCGGAACTTCACGGCGAACCTGATGGCCTACGCAATCGGTCGTCCCGTCGAGTACTACGATTACCCGACCATCCGCGCGATCTCGAAAGCGGCGGAGCAGAACGAGTACCGCATGTCGTCGTTCATCATGGGTGTGGTGAAGAGCGACCTGTTCCAGATGAGACAAGCCCAGACTTCCGCCAACTGAGGAGGGTGCTCCAATGAATTTCATCACAGGCAAGAACCTTTCGCGCCGCACCTTCCTTCGGGGGACGGGGGCGTCGGTGGCGCTTCCGATGTTGGACGCGATGGTTCCGGCGGGACGTGCGTGGCGTCATCCGGCGGATTCGTTCGCGCGCATGATCTGCATCGAGGAGGACCTCGGGCACGCGGGCGGGAGCGAGTGGGGCGACGGGCAGTACATCTGGGGCCCGAAGAAGATCGGGCGGGACTTCGAGCTGGGCGACGCGAACCAGGTGAAGGCGCTGGAGGAGTATCGGGAGTACCTGACGATCATCAGCAACACGGACAGCCGGATGGCGGAGCCGTATCGGGCGGAGGAGATCGGCGGCGACCACGACCGGACGACGTCGGTGTTCCTGACGCAGTCGCACCCGAAGCAGACGCAGGGTGCGGACGTGTTCCTGGGCAAGTCGCTGGATCAGGTGCACGCGGCCAAGTACGGGCAGGACACGGCGCTGCCTTCGCTCGAGGTGACGACCGAGCGCCAGAACTTCGGCGGCGGCTGCGCTTACAACTATCACTGCGCGTACAAGACGTCGGTCTCGTGGGCGGCGCCGAACACGCCGCTGCCGGGGATCCGGGAGCCGCGTGCCGTGTTCGAGGCGCTGTTCGGGTCGGGCGACTCGGCGAAGCAGCGCTCGGAGCGCCTGCAGACGAAGCAGAGCGTCCTGGACTGGGTGGCGAGCGAGTTGGCGGACCTGAAGCGCGAGCTGGGTGCGACGGATCGCCGTGCGCTGGACGAGTACACGACGAACATCCGTGAGCTGGAGCGGCGCATCGGGCTGGTCGAGGCGCAGAACAACAGCGGCGAGCAGCGCGCGCTGCCGGAAGCGCCGTCGGGCGTTCCGGACTCGTGGGCGGAGCACGTGGAGCTGATGTTCGACCTGCAGGTGCTGGCGCTCCAGGCGGACCTGACACGGGTGAGCAGCTTCAAGTACGGCGCGCAGTCGAACGGGAGCTTCCCGGACAGCGGCGTATCGAAGGCCTGGCACTCGGCGTCGCACCACGGGAACGTGCCGAGCGCGATACTGGAGTTCAACCAGATCAACACGTACCGCATGGGGCGGATGAACTATCTGCTCGAGAAGCTCAAGAACACGATGGATGGGGACAAGTCGCTGCTGGACCGGAGCGTGGTGATGTGGGGCTCGGCGATGGGCGATCCGAACCTGCACAACCACCGGAAGTGCCCGCTGCTGCTGATGGGGAAGGCGAACGGGGCGCTGGAGGGGAACCTGCACCTGCGGGCGCCGAACGGGACGCCGATGGCGAACGTGTTCGTGAGCCTGATGCAGGCGCTCGGGCACGACGACATCCACCGCTTCGGCGACAGCACCGGCGAGTTCCCCTTGAGCTTCCCGAAGGG
>CAMCNM010000212.1 GCA_945876015.1 Gemmatimonas phototrophica | reverse complement strand
CGTTCCCGGCTCGGCTCCCTCGCTCGTGTTCGTGCACGGAAGCTGGCCGGGGCGGGTCGCGGCTCGCCTCGCGGGTGCGGGGATGCGCCGGGACTCGATCGAGACCGCGCTCCGGCGCAACGACCTGTGCCGGGTTGACGCGTACGCGCGCGCGCTCGATACGGGTGCGCCGGTCCTTCCCAGGATCGACTTCGAGCCGCTTCCGGGGTCTCCGCCCGCCCTCCGCAGCATCGAGGTCGCGCCGGGAGCCTTCGCGCGCATCGATCCCGCCATCGCGCCCGACGTCCAGTGCACTCGGGAAGCAGGATCCGACCGACTCGGGACGCTCGAGCTCGAGCCGTTGATCTGGCAGACAGGGGTCCCCGGGATCGAAGACGGAAGCCCGCTGCTGTTTCGTGATCTCGGTCCGGAGGCGAACGCGCTCGTGCGGGCGCGCTATCCGGAGCGAACGGCGTGGATGCAGCGCACGCCAGAGCAGCTGTTGCCCTACGAGGAGGCCGAGCTGGGGATGTGGGGAGAGCCGACCGGCCGGTGAGCGCCGATCAGGTCGTCGGAACCTTCAGAACCTGACCGGCACGGATGCGGGACGACGAGAGGCGATTGGTCTCGCGCAGACGCTCCACCGTGGTTTCGTGCTTGCGGGCGATCGCCCAGAGGGAGTCTCCCGAGCGGACCTTGTAGCTGGTCATCGCGACCGTGGACGACGCCACCGTCGCTCTCGGAGCCGGGACGGGCGCGGCGCTCGGGGCAATGAGAGCCCCGAGGTAGTGCAGGTAGGGCTGGGGGAAGACCGCGACGTGGAAGTGCGCCGGCCGCTTCTCGCGCGTCGCCTCGATCACCTTCTTCCGCTCCAGATCCAGCAGGACGTTCTCGAGCCAGCGGCGGCACCCGGACTTGTTCGGCACGCGGAGGTCCACCGCCATTCCCGTCGGGTGCACCGAGCGATCCGACGCGTTGATCGGCTGATCGGACTCCGGCCGGGTCAGACTCGTGACCACGAGCACCTCGCCACACGCGGCGTGGTACTGGTCGGCGAGACGATCCACGAACAGACGCACTTCCGGGCGCGCGTACGGGAACGAAACCTGGTGCAGCTGCAGATCCGGTTTCGGCTGCACCCGGATCAGATAACCGGAGTCCACGAACTTGCTCACCTGTCCCGGCGTGTGGAGAAAGGTGAACTCGTGGCTCCGCGCCATCAGGTTCTGGATGTCGAGCGAAGCGGACGAGCCGCGGAGGCTCTGGGCGCCGACCATGCCGGGGGCGACGAAGACGAGGATCGCGGCCAGGCGGACGGAGGCGGAGCGCAGTGTCATCTAAGGAAGCAGCCGTCGTTGCTGTCGGGGAAAGTTCTCGGTCGAGCCCTGTGGAAATAAGTAAACAGATGGATCCCGGAACACAATAGCGACGGTTGTACGAGAGTCGAGTCGGCCCGGGACACCAACAACGACAAGCACCTCACAAAACAAAGGGAGGTCGGCCACGACGGCCGACCTCCCTTGTCTTTTGGCTATTCCTGGGCGGACTCAGCCCTGCTTTGCCGCCCCGTATCGCTGGCCCACCTCGTCCCAGTTCACGACCTCCCAGAACGCCTTCAGGTAATCCGGCCGCCGATTCTGATATTTCAGGTAGTAGGCGTGCTCCCACACATCCACGCCCAGGATCGGGGTCTGCCCGTCCATCAGAGGGCTGTCCTGGTTGGCGCTCGAGGTGACGGCGAGCTGTCCGGCGCCGTTCACGACGAGCCAGCCCCAGCCGGACCCGAACCGGTTGGCGGCCGCGTCGGTGAGCTTGGTCTTGAAGTCGTCGAAGGAGCCGAACGCGGAGCCGATCGCCGCCGCCAGATCCTTCGAAGGCGCCTTGGCTCCCCCGGGGGCGATCACGCGCCAGAACAGATTGTGGTTGTGGTATCCGCCCCCGTGGTTCCGCACCGCGCCGCGAATCTCTTCAGGGACTTCGTTGATGCCGCGCAGGAGCTGCTCGTCGGTCTTGCCGTGCAAAGCTTGGTGCTTCTCGAGCGCTGCGTTCAGCTTGTCGGTGTAGGTCTGATGATGCTTGCCGTGGTGGATCTCCATCGTCTTGGCGTCGATGTGAGGCTCCAGCGCGGCGAAGTCGTAACCGAGCTTGGGCAGCTCGAACGGATAGGCCATGCTCCTCTCCCTCCCCCTGAACTGTGGACTGGACTTAATCCACCCCCCCATTCCCGGCGGGTTCCGTGGCGAGCGAGCGAATGTCGTACGCGCAGCACAGGTGTCCATTCATCGGATGCTGAGAGCGGCGTACCTCGGCCTCGGGGAGGGCTCTGCGGAGGAAGCTGATTTCGCTGGTGAAGGCCTGGGCGTACTTTTCGCCGAGCAGCTTCACCGGGCAGTTGCGAACCACGATCCGCCACTCTCCCTCTCGCTGGCTCTGAAGCTCCGGATAGTACCCTTCGTCATCGAGGATGCGGACCAACTCGCGCACACGGTCCGCGAGGGGCAGATGCTCGAGCCGAGACCGCACACCCTCGAAGCGCCGCTGGCTCCTGCGCGCGAAGACCCGGTCCACCAGCGCCGGGTCCGCCTCGCGCACGTAGCCGAGCAACTCGTTGAGCAGCTCCGCGTAGCGACGTGGGAAGAGCGCGTCGCCACGCTCCGTGAGCTCGTAGAGGTGGCGCGGCCGCCCGGGGCCCTGCCGCACCCTCTGGTACGTCACCACGCCGTCCCGCTCGAGCGACGAGAGGTGCTGACGCGCGCCGGAGACCGTCACCGACAACGCGTCGGCGATGTCCTCCACGGGCAGAGGCCCGCGGCGCTTGAGGAGGCGGATGATCTCACGCCGAGCTTCCGGAATGAGGTCCAGATTCGGGTCATTGTTGGGCAATACCATGGCTCCCATCCATCAGCACGGCGGCGCGGCGCATCCGGCCGTCACCGGTTCATCGATGCGTTCAGTCGCTTCACGTCCAGCGGGAAGGTGATAAAGCAATGACCGAGCCGGTCGTTGCCGTTTCTCCACCTCGGCGAATCCTCCTGGTCGATTGCGACATGTTCTTCGTCCAGGTCGCCCGCCTCGAGGACCCCGAAGGGGCCGGTCGGCAGTCGCTGCTCCTGGTCGGCGGGTCGCCGAGCGGGCGTGGCGTCGTGACCTCCGCCTCGTACGAATGCCGCGCGTTCGGCGTTCGCTCCGGAATGCCGACCGCGCAGGCCCTCCGCCTCTGCCCGAAAGCCACGGTGGTGCCTGTGTCCCGCGCAGGCTGTTCTCGCAAGAGCCGGGCCATCAACGACACCCTGCAACAATTGGCTCCAGTGGTGCAGGCGGCGTCGATCGACGAGTTCTACCTGGACCTCTCGGGCACCGAGCGCCTCTTCGCCGAGGACCTCACCACCACCGCCCGGCGGATCCGCGAGCGGGTGCTCGCCGAGACGGAGATTTCGGTCTCGATCGGGGGGGGAACGGGACGCGTGGTCGCCAAGCTGGCCGTGCGCCGCGCCAAGCCCGCGGGCGTCCTGATCGTACCTCCTGGAGAGGAGGAGCTGTTCGTCCGCTCCCATGAGCTCAGGGACCTTCCGGGGGTCGGCCCCGCATTCGCCGAGGAGCTCAAGAGGCGGGGTCTCGTGCGCGTCGAGGACGCGCTTCGCGTCGAGCGGTCCTGGCTGCGGGCGTGGCTCGGAGAGGGACGCGGCGATTGGCTCTGGCATCGCATGCGCGGGATCGACTCCAGCGCGGTCGTCGCGGGAGAGCCGCGCAAGTCGGTGAGCTCGGAGCGCACCTTCTCGCGCGACCTGAACGAGGATCAGGCGGTGGAGCGGGAGCTGCTGCGGCTCTGCGTGTCCGCCAGCGCGGGGCTGCGCGACGCGGACCTGCGCGCGCGAACGGTCACCGTGAAGCTGCGCGACTCGGACTTCACGACGCGCACATCGGCGCATACGCTTCCCGACCCGGTCGAGACGGACCACGCGGTCTTCGCGGTGGCGCTCTCACTGCTACGCGAGCTGCGGGAAAAGCGGCGCGCGCCCGTGCGACTGCTCGGCGTAGGCCTTTCCGGCCTGGTGGACCGGGACGCTCCGTCTCAGCTCGGCCTCTTCCCCGGCGCCGGCCCCGCGGAGTCGGATCGCGACCGGACGCTGGCGCGTGTGGTAGACGATTTGCGGGAGCGGTTCGGACGTGGCGCGGTGCTGCCCGGACGAGTTCTGGAGGAGTGACGCTCCGACGCAGCTAGCCCCGCACGAGTCGGGCGAGGTACTCGCCCCCTTCGCCTCGCCACACCGTGGA
>CAMCNM010000211.1 GCA_945876015.1 Gemmatimonas phototrophica | reverse complement strand
AGGCGTCCCAGGGGTGCGCTCGCGCTCCCCAGCGTGTGGGTGTTTCGCGGGCTGATCTCCCGGTCCCGTCCCGATGCCGTTCTCCTCACGTCGTGGAAGCGACTCGCGACCGGGGCGTGGGCGGCCCGGAGCGCCGGAGTGCCTCGCGTCGTCGCGCGGCTCGGCATCGTTCGAGCGATGCCTCCCGGGGGCGTGTCCGCGGGAAGGCTTCGCCGCGCGCTCGAGTGCAGTGTGGACGTCCTGGTCGTCAACTCGGACGCCGTCGAGCGCGCGTGGCTCGACAGCGCGCACTGGTTCGCGGCCGATCGCCTGCGCGTGATCCGCAACGGTGTCGAAGGGGCGCGTGGCCACCCGGGCGCGCTCCGCCGTGAGCTGGAACTTCCCGCTGGGGCTCGTCTGATCGCCTGCGTCGCCGGTCTAGAGAAGCGGAAGGGGATCGATCTGCTGCTCCGCGCTCTCACCGAGCTTCCCCACGACGTCCATGCAGCGATCGCCGGGGAAGGAACCGAGCGAGGCGCGTTGGGCGCCCTCGCCGCACAGCTCGGGGTCGCGAGCCGTGTGCACTGGCTCGGCATGCGGTCAGACGTGCCGGATCTCCTCGCGGCGGCCGACGCTTTCGTGCTGCCGACCCGTCAGGACTCGATTCCCAACGCGCTACTCGAGGCGATGGCCCTGGGGGTTCCGGTGGTCACGACGGCGGGGAACGGCGCGGAGGAGGCGCTCGGTCCGCGTGACGGCCGCGCCTCGGCCGGTTGGATCGTGCGTGCCGAGGACCCGCATGCCCTGGCGGTGGCCGCCAACGAGGCACTCGCTGGGGCGGCGGCCGAACGGAAGGAAGCCTTCTGGCGCGCCGCGCACTGGTTCGGCATCCCACGGATGGTGTCGGAGTACGAGGCCGTGCTCTTCGGGAGGCCCTAGCCTCCCTTCAACACCTCCCTCATCAGAATCACGTCCTGCCGGTCCAGAGGGCGATCGGCGGCTTCCATCGTTCGAATGAGATCGCCGAGGCTCGCGACCATCAGCTCGACTCCGAACACATCGAAGCGGTTCGCCGCCCGCGCGAGGTCATCGTATCCCTCCGTGCCCACCGGTCGGAAATTCAGGTCGATGCGCCCCGCGGCCGTGACGAGCTTCCACGTTTCGGAGCGGCTCAACGACCTCGCGGTGCAGTCGAACGGCAAGCCCGTCTGCACGCCCGCCACGAACACCTTCGCGTCGAGCTCGCGCAGCGCGCCGGCGACCCCGACCAGATTCGCGCCTTCCGCGGCGGGAGCGATCTCCATCTTCACGGCGAAGCGGGGCAACCCCCGGAGCCGTCCCGCGAGAGCGCCGAACAACACGTACCGCACGCGGTGCCGGGCGAGCGTGGTGACGATCCGCTGCGGGTCCAGCGGCGCGAGCTCAGACACGCCTGGCCCCGGCGAGGAAGCGCGTAACGTTCGCCACCTCGGTCAGACGCGCTTCGGGCGTGAGGGCCATGATGCGAGCGATCTCCTCGAGCAGCTCGGCATCGACGTGGGGTCGCGGGGTCGCTTCCGTGCGGAGCGCGAACCCCGCCGCGTCGAGGAGACGCTCGAGGGTGGCCACTGTCGGACTGGCTTGACCGCCCTCGATCCGCGCGACCACTGATTGGGCCGTACCCGCCCGCGTGGCCAGGGCGCGCTGGCTCAGACCGGCTCGGGTTCGGGCATCGAACAGGAGTTGCGCTGGGGTCGCCGGAGGGGCCATCCTCGCATGATAGCGAAAAAGCTATCAGAGCGTCAGGGTCGGCCCGCTTTCGTGGCGTGAAACCTCAAGAAATTCGGGAGTGATTGATCCCGGCCCCGGTGGCTCGTTAGGTTGTCGCTGGCCGAAGATCAGCCAAAGTCCGTCCCTCCCCAATCGGGCCGCCCAGGGTCCCGACGGAGGGCTTTCGTTCGCGCCGCCGCGGGGAACCCCAGGAGACGACCGTGTCCGGTCATAGCAAGTGGTCCCAGATCAAGCGCAAGAAGGCGATCACGGACAACAAGCGCGGCCAGCACTTCACCAAGCTGATCCGCGAGATTACGGTGGCGGCGAGGAACGGGGGCGGCAGCCTCGAGGGCAATCACCGTCTGCGACTCGCGGTGGACATCGCGAAGGCCGCGAACATGCCGGGCGAGAACATCGACCGGGCGATCAAGAAGGGGACGGGCGAGCTCGAGGGCGTGAGCTATCAGGAGATCGTGTACGAGGGCTACGGGCCGGGCGGCGTCGCGCTCTACATCGAGGTCGTGACCGACAACGCGAACCGCACCGTCGCCGCGATTCGGCACGTGCTCGAGCGGAACGGCGGGAACCTGGGCGCGACCGGATCCGTGGCGTGGCAGTTCGATCGCAAGGGCCAGATCTACGTGGACGGGTCCAGGTTCGCCGAGGATCGCGTGCTCGATGCCGCGCTCGACGCGGGCGCCGAGGATCTCAGCAACTCGGACTCCGAGTACGTGATCACGACCGAGCCCTCCGTCTTCCACCAGGTGCAGGTGGGGCTGGAGAAGGCCGGGATCCAGTCCACTCAGGCCGAGCTGTCCATGATCGCGAAGCAGGAGGTCGATGTGATGGGCGGCGACGCGGTGCGCCTGGTCAAGCTGCTCGGCCTGCTCGAGGAGAACGACGACGTGCAGAAGGTCTACTCGAACGGCAACATCGACGAGAAGGTTCTCGCAGAAGTGGGCTGACCCGACTCTCTCGACAAGGATACATGGCCGAAGAATCGTTCAAGGTCCTCGTCGTCGAGGACGAGCCCGCCTCGCGCAAGCTCGTCACGTCGATCGTCGAGGGCCGCGGCCATCAGGTCGAAGCGGTAGGGGACGCCGAAGCGGGCTGGCTGGCCTTTCAGCGCGAGCACCACCCGCTGCTGGTGCTCGACTGGAAGCTTCCCGGCATGGATGGCGTCGAGTTCTGTCGCCGCATCCGCGCGGTGCCCGACACCGAAGACGTCTACATCTTGTTCGTCACCGGGATGGAGGGCGCGGAGCATCTCGCCGAGGCGCTCGCCGCGGGCGCGACCGATTTCCTCCCCAAGGCCGCGCTCCACGACCAGATCGACGTGCGCCTCGCCATCGCCGAGCGCCACGTCAATCGCGCGATCGCTCGGCAGCGCCAGCAGGAGGAGCTGACCAAGGACGCGCTGCACGATCCGCTCACCGGCCTGCCCAACCGCGCGCTCTTCCTCGAGCGTCTGCACCAGGCGGCCCGCCGCGCGAATCGCAAGGATGCGCACATCTTCGCGGTTCTCATCGTGGACGTTCACGATTTCCGCGAGGTGAACAAGGAGTACGGTCACGGTGCGGGCGACGCGGCATTGGTCGAGGTGGCCCGCCGGCTGGAGGGCTGCATCCGCGGCGTGGACTCGGTCGCGCGCCTCGCCGGCGACGACTTCGCGATCCTGCTCGACGGCATGAAGGACGTGAGCGATCCCACCCGGGTCGCCAACCGCGTGCACCAGTCGCTCACGCTCCCGATTAAGGTGGACCAGCACCAGATCGTGGTGGGCGCCTCGGTCGGCATCGCGATCAGCTTGACCGGCTATCAGGACCCCGAGGATCTGGTGCGCGACGCCCAGAAGGCGCTCATGCGCGCCAAGGCGGAGGGGCCGGGTACGCACCAGATGTTCGACCCGGTCCTGCACGCCCGCGCGATGGCGCGAGTCAGGCTGGAAAACCGCATCCGGCGCGCGCTCGACGAAGATCAGCTGCTGCTCCACTACCAGCCGCTCGTCTCGCTGGTGGACGGCACGCTCTACGGGTTCGAGGCGTTGGTGCGTTGGAACGACCCCGACCACGGGATGGTGCCCCCGTCGGACTTCATCCCGGTGGCGGAGGACACGGGGCTCTCCGTGCCGCTCGGCTGGTGGGTCATGCGGAAGGCGCTCGGGCAGCTGCGCGAGTGGAACGACGGAAACCACAAGCGCGCGCCGCTCGCGATGAGCGTGAACATCTCGAGCCGCCAGTTCTCGCAGCCCGACGTGGTGGACCAGGTGCGCGAGATCCTGCGCGAGCAGGGCGTGCCCGGGAACCAGGTCCATCTCGAGATCACCGAGACGTCGCTCATGCTGGACCTCGAGACGACCGGGCGTACGCTCCGGCTGCTCAGAGACGCCGACGTACAGCTCCACGTGGACGACTTCGGCACCGGCTACTCCTCGCTGAGCTACCTGTGCCGGTTTCCGATCCACACCTTGAAGATCGACCGCTCGTTCGTGCGCCAGATGACCTACTCGGGCGAGAACATGGAG
>CAMCNM010000210.1 GCA_945876015.1 Gemmatimonas phototrophica | reverse complement strand
ACCATGGCCCGCCTCGAGGAGCAGGCCCGCCGTGGACACGGCGACCTTCATACGTGGCAGTACGAGAACCCGATGCCGGCGGCTACCCTCGCCGACGTCGCCGACCATCTCGACTACCTCAAGAAGGTGATCGGCGCCGAGCACGTGGGGATCGGGAGCGATTTCGAGGGCACGAGCCGTCTGGTCCAGGGACTCGAGGACGTGGCCACCTTCCCCGCCCTGTTCGCCGAGCTCTCGCGCCGGGGATGGAGCGAGGCGGACCTGGGCCTGCTCGCGGGAAAGAACGTCCTACGCGTCATGCGGGAAGCAGAGGACGTCGCTGCCCGTATCCAGAGGACGTAGAGAGGTTCGTTGCCTCTGCAAGGCTTCCGGGGACATCATGGTGTGGTACTCTCCCAAGCCCCCACCCGAACCGCCGACGCCGCCGGAGCCCACATGAGCGTGGTCGTCGTATGCGAGTGCAAGAGCCGGTTCGAGCTCAAGGACGAGTTCGCCGGCACGCTGGTCGAGTGTCCGAGCTGCGGCCGGACGATGACCGCGGGCGACGCCTCAGTCGCCACGGCGGTCGAGGACCCGATCTTCGGCCGGGACCTCTATCTGCTGGCCCAGAAGGTCCTCAGGATCAACGAGAGCTACGTCGTCGCGGACGAGTCCGGACACCCGCTGCTCTTCGTGGAGCGCCCGGCGCATCTGCTGCGCGGCATGCTCGCCCTGGTCGTGGGATTCGTAGCGGCGATGATGGCGCTCGTCGTCATGTTGATCGTAATCGGGCCCTTCATGCCCGAGCTTCAGGAGAACGAGACCTCCACGCTCGCGAGCGTGCTCTCGCTGCTGATGATGTTCGTGGATATCGCTGTCTTCGTCATCGTCATGATGGCCGCCGGGAAGAAGCGGCACGTCTCCTTCCACGGCGGGGCCAACCAGAGCTCGCCGCGCGTGATCGAGGTGCTGCAGGACAAGAAGGTCCAGTTTCCCACCCGCACCTTCACGGTGCTGGACGGCTCGGGCGAGCCCATCGGGATGCTGTCCAAGAACTTCCTCCACAGCATCCTCCGGAAGCATTGGACGATCAGGGACGGGCGCGGACGCCCGGTCGCCACGGTGCGGGAGGATTCGATCATCCTTTCCCTCATCCGCCGGGTCGGCGCGTTCGTTCCGCTCCTCCGCTTCATGCGCACCAACTTCCTGTTCTTCAAGTTCGGGAGCGACCGCGAGTTGGGTGAGTTCCGCCGCAAGCGCACGATCCTCGACAAATATGTGCTCGATCTGACGACCGACCCGACGCGCATTCTCGATCGGCGGCTCGCCGTGGCGATGGCCGTCATGCTCGACACCGCGGAGCGCCGGTGACCGAAGGGCAGGCCGACACCCCCAAGCCGGTCCGCATCACGAAGGACATGCTCGCCCCTTCCCCGCCCGGTCGGCCGGATCGGCCGGATCCGCGCGCCGGCCGGATCGACTTCGAGCGCGGCATGAGCTACGCCCCGCCGTTCACGCTCGGCTTGCTCGCGTTCCTCACCGCGGTGTTCGCGTGGCAGGTGGTGCGCGGCACGCTGGTCGATCAGGAGACGATGATCGACGCGGGCGCGCTCGTACGCTCCCGGGTGCTCGCGGGCGAGTGGTGGCGCATACTCACCGCGACCGCGCTCCACGACGGCGCCGGGCACCTGATCGGAAACGGGATCTCGCTCCATATCCTCGGGATGGCCACGGAGCACGCGTTCGGCCCGAAGCGCTTCGCGTTGATCTATCTGATCAGCGGCCTGGGCGGCTCCGCGGTCAGTATGCTGGTGGGGCCAGGACCTTCGGTGGGCGCGTCCGGCGCGATCTTCGGCGTGATGGGCGCGCTGATCGCGTATCTGATCAAGCATCAGGATCGCTTCTACGTGCGCGACAAGCGGATCGGCGTGGTGCTCCTGGCGTGGGCCTGCTGGATCCTGATGGAGGGCTTCCTGACGCCGTTCGTGGACAACGGCGCGCACCTGGGCGGGCTGATGGTGGGGCTGCTGACCGGGCTGTTCACGCCGTCCCAGCTGCTGGAGCCGCGGGTCGGCTCGCGGCCTCTTCCGAGATAGCCCGCCATGCTCTTGACCTCCGCCTCGGTATCCTCCTATACTTGCATCATGACGCAACTACGCAAGCAACGCCCGGCCACGCCCAAGCAGGCGGCCACCCGGAAGTCGGCGATCGACCGCGAGCTCGCTTCCGACCTCTTCAAGGCCCTGTCCGACCCCACCCGCGCCTCGCTTCTGGCCTGCATGGCGAAGTGTGGCCGGGCGTGCACCGTCGGTGAGGTGGCCGAGTGCACGTCGGTGGACCTCTCGGTCGTCTCTCGGCACCTGGCGCTGCTCGCGCGATCCGGAGTCGTGGAAGCGACCAAGGAAGGGCGCCTGGTGCGTTACCGCGTGCGCTACGCCGAGGTCACCGCCGCGCTCCGCTCGCTCGCGTCGGCTCTCGAGGGCTGCTGCCCCGAGGGCGAATGCTGCGCCTGCTGAACCTTTGAGGGAGAAACGACATGAGCACGCGTAATTGCTGTGGCGACGACTGTTGCTCGACGGACAATGCGGAGAAGACCCAAGTCATCGTGGACATGAGGGAAAAGGTGCGGGAGGGCTACGCGACGATCGCGGTAGGCGGCGCGACCTCCGCTGGCGGATGCTGCGGGACCACCTCGGCGTTCACCCCCGACGCTCTCGCGCAGTCGGTCGGCTACGCCGAGGCGGATCTGGCCGTGACGCCGGACGGCGCCAACATGGGGCTCTCGTGCGGCAACCCGACGGCGCTGGCCTCGCTCCGCCCCGGCGAGGTCGTGCTCGACCTCGGCTCCGGCGGCGGGTTCGACTGCTTCATCGCCGGCCCGAAGGTGGGCCCGACCGGCCGCGTGATCGGCGTTGACATGACCGCCGAGATGGTGAGCAAGGCGCGGAAGAACGTCGCGTGGTATCGCGAGCGGACAGGTCTCGACAACGTCGAGTTCCGGCTGGGCGAGATCGAGGCGCTGCCCGTCGCGGACGCGAGCGTGGACGTCGTGATCTCGAACTGCGTGCTCAACCTCTCCCCCGACAAGGCGCGCGTGTGGAGCGAGATCGCCCGCGTGCTCAAGCCCGGTGGGCGGGTCGCGGTGTCCGACCTGGCGCTGGTGCAACCGCTGCCCGACGCGGTGAGAGCGGACGTGGAGGCGCTGGTTGGATGCGTCGCCGGAGCGGTCCTGATCGACGAGACCAGGACGATGGCCCAAGCAGCGCGGCTCGCAGACATCGTGCTCACGCCGAAGCCCCAGTACATCGATGCGATGACCAACTGGGAGGACCCGCTCTACCGCCGCATCATCGCGCAGCTCCCCGAGGGCGCGAAGACGAGCGACTACATCACGAGCCTGGACGTGTCGGCGCGGAAGGCGTCGTGACGAAGGGCTCGGCCGATCGGTTCCGGGTGCTGTTCCTTTGCACGCACAACAGCGCCCGGAGCCAGATCGCCGAGGCCGTGCTGCGCAAGCTGGGGGGCGACCGGATCGAGTCGGCGAGCGCTGGCTCCGATCCGAGCGGGCGCGTTCACTCGTTGGCCCTGAGGATCATCGAAGAGATCGGAGGAGATCCAAACCTCCATCGATCCAAGGGATTCGAGGAGGTCTTCGAGCGCGAGTGGGATCTGGTGGTGACGGTGTGTGACCAGGCACAGGAGGCCTGCCCGGTCCTTCCGGCTCACACCGCCACAGCGCACTGGGGAGTGGAGGATCCGAGCAGGGTCGAGTGGAGCGAAGCAGAGCGGATGGCGGCGTTCCGGACCGCTCACCGACTCCTCGCCGATCGAATCGGGCTATTCCTCGACGGCCGCCTCGACGATCGAAAGCGTGGCGGCGTCCCCGTCGAGCAGGGCGCGCACCCCGACCGGTAGCGTGCAGTTGTGCTCGATGTGTCCGAACGGGAGCTCGCACACCGCGGGCACGCCGATGCGCTGGGCGAACTGCTCGATCACCTCGGCGACCGGATAGGGATCCTCGTCGCGCGTCCCGGTGAAGCGGCCGAACGCGAGCCCGACCGCGCCCTCCAGCACGCCCGACTGCTCGAGCTGGAGGAGCATCCGGTCCACCCGGTACGCGGGCTCGCCGATGTCCTCCAGGAACAGGATCCGCCCCTTCGCGCGGAGCGCGTTCTTGGTGCCGCAGAGCGCCGCCAGCAGCGCGAGATTGCCGCCGACGAGCGGCGACTCCGCGCGGCCGCCGACCAGCGTTTGCGGCTGCGGATCCTCCTCGCGCACGATCA
>CAMCNM010000209.1 GCA_945876015.1 Gemmatimonas phototrophica | reverse complement strand
CCCCGGTGGCGAGGACGCGATCGCGGCGGCGGTGCAGGCAGGAGCCTGGGCGGGGACGGTCTCCGGAGCGGGCTCCGGCCTGCTCGCCGTGTGCGCGCCAGAGGACGCCGCCCGCATCTCGGACGCGATGGCCGCTTCGCTCGCCGCGCGTCACGGGCGCACCGACATCGTGTCGTTCCCGCTGCGCGCGGTGCCGCAAGGCGTCCGCTCGATCACGTGGGAAGACGCCGGAGCGGCGACGATGGCGAGCGAGCCGCGCGCCGCGGTAGTCGGACGGGACTAGACCGGGAAGGCGACGTGGATCTCACCGGCATACATCATCTCACCGCGGTCTCGGCGCGGATCCGCGATAACCACCTCTTCTATACGCGCGTGCTCGGCATGCGCCTGGTGAAGCGGAGTGTCAACCAGGACGACGTCCGCGCCTACCATCTCTTCTACGCCGACGCGCTGGGCTCGCCGGGCACCGACCTCACGTTCTTCGATTGGGCGGTCCCGCCGGAGCGCCGCGGCACCCACAGCATCGTCCGCACCAGCCTGCGGGTGGACGGCGCGGCCGCGCTGGAATGGTGGGCCGCGCACCTCACCGAGCAGGGGGTCGCGCACGAAGGTGTGCGCGTGCGCGACGGGCGCGCCACGCTCGACTTCGAGGATCCGGAGGGTCAGCGGCTCGCGCTCGTGGACGACGGCGGGGCCGGCGATCCTCCGGTGCCGTGGCAGAAGAGCCCGGTCCCCGTTCCGCATCAGGTGCGTGGGCTCGGGCCGATCGTGATGAGCGTGCCCAGCCTTGCGGAGACCGACCGGGTCCTGACGCACGTGATGTCGCTCCGGCCCGTCCGCGAATACAGCGATCCGGCGGGGGGCGCGACCAACGTCCACGTCTACGAGATGGGGAAGGGCGGTCCGCACGCCGAGCTCCACGTGGCCGTCGAGCCCGACCTGCCGGTCTCGCGGCAGGGCGCCGGGGCCGTCCACCACGTCGCCTTCCGCACGCCCGACGAGGAGCAGTACCACGCCTGGGCCGAGCGGCTCAACCAGCTCCGCGTCCCGAACAGCGGGGAGATCGACCGTTACTGGTTCCGGAGCCTCTACTTTCGGGAGCCCAACGGGATCCTCTTCGAGATCGCCACGGACGGGCCCGGGTTCACCGTGGACGAGCAGGCGGAGTCGCTGGGCGAGACGGTGGTGCTGCCCCCGTTTCTCGAGCCCCACCGGGAGCGGATCCTGGCTGGCCTCGAGCCCATCGACTGAGGCCGTTCCGGGGGCCTTGAATCGGAACTATTCGGAGTTGTAGCCTGTACCACGAATCATCACCGAAACCGTCTTCGGGACCTCCAAAACCATGCCGATCTTCGAGTACTCGTGCCGCAAGTGCAAGAACAAGTTCGAGGAGTTGGTGCGCGGCAAGGAGAAGCCTGCTTGCCCGAAGTGTAAGAGCAAGCATCTCGAGAAGCTGCTGTCGCTTCCCTCGATGAAGACGGAGACGACCCACGGTCTGGCGATGAAGGCTGCTAGGCGCCGGGATCGGAAGCAGGGCGATCAGAACCTGAGGAATCAGGCGGAATACGAGGCGTCGCACGACGAAGGCTGACAATTCCGTCAGCTTGACGCGAATGTTCGTACAGAAATAAGTTAGATGTACAGCCGACACTTGTCGGAGACGGCCCTGAGCGGCCCCCGACACTGCTGGAAAACCAGACCCCCGAGGAGCTAGACATGATGAGGAACCGTAGTTGGACTCTGCCGGCCGTGGTCCTCCTCGGCGGGCTGCCGTTCGTGGGCGCCGTCGGCACGAACCCGGCGCCGCAGACGCTGCCCGCGGGCGTGACCGCCGCGATGATCACCACAGGCAAGACCGTCTACGACGGCGCGGGCGCGTGCTACACCTGCCACGGCCCTGCTGGCGCGGGAACCGGCCTTGCGCCGAGTCTCGCCGACGCCAAGTGGCTGCACAGCGACGGCTCCTATGCCGCGATCGTGAAGACGGTGACGGCCGGTGTCCCCGCCCCGAAGGAGAGCATGATCCCGATGCTCGCGAAGGGCGGCAGCCAGATCACCGCGGACCAGATCAACGCCGTGTCCGCCTACGTCTGGTCGCTCTCGCACAAGTAGTCCGAGACGCCTCGACGCGCGGCAAGAGAGCCCGGGCTTCGGCCCGGGCTCTTTCTTTTCTACCTTCCCGCAATGACGAAAGACGACGATCGCGCGACTTTGGGTGGATTGAACGGGCGGGGCTACGCCGTGGTCGAGTCCCTGGCTTCCCTGGGGAAGGGCCGCCGGCTGAACGGGCTGTTCCGCACCTCTCCCGAGCACCGGGTGCGCCTCACCGAGGATCTGACGGCGAGGCAGCGCATCCTGTTCGACGGGCCCGTCCATTTCCGCCACCACTCGAAGCGCGCCGAGCTCGAGGTCGAGCTGGCGCGGATCGAGGACGAGAAGGGTCAGCTGCTGGTCGAGTTCATCGCGCAGGACGTGCCATACTCGTTGTGAACGTCGGCGTTGTGACGTTGATTCGCTTTGACTACTGCGTCCGCGCCGAGCCGCACCGGAACGAGTTGAGGATCGACTCGACTTCGATCATGTAGGCGTGCTGGTCCTGGTCGGGCGCGTAGATCCAGCCGTCCACCAGGTACATGCGGTCCTGCGTCGGGCAGATCTCGGCGCGCAGAATGAAGGGACCGCGCTCCGTCTTCCCGGGGCGCGATCTCGCCCACATGCCCATCAACTGGTACGTGACGTTCCCCCGATGGGTCGTCTGCGACGGCTGTACGGCGCCGAGGTTCACGCGTTGGGCGGCTCCGTAGTGCGCCCCGGCCAGCTGGGACCGCCACGCGAGCAGCCCTTCGCCCTGGATGCCCTGTGGGAGCGGCGTGCGCCAGGTGACCGTGATGTGGCGCGCGCTCTGGAGCGAATCCGCGTCGGTCTTCCGGAACAGGAAGACGTCGCCCTCGGTGGTCCACTCGTAATCCGCGGGCACCTGCACCTCGAACCCCGACGAGCTCATCAGCGAATCGGAGAGGGCCTGGTTGGTGCCGGCCTCGAACATCCGGCTCACGACCGTCTCCCGATACTTGTACTGATAGATAGCGGCGAGCGAGTCGAGCTGCGCGTACACGGCGCGTGCCGGATTCGTCGGCGGTACGAGCAGCACCATCACCTGTTGATCTCCCGCCCACACGTCGTGCAGCTCGACCAGCGCCGGAGCGGGCGGCAGCGTATCGGGCGCGTCTGCCGCGGTCGCGAGCGCGTCCGCGATCGCCGGGTCCTCCGGCGTGCCGATCAGCAGCACGCGGCCGTTCTGGCGTGCCGTCGCCCACTCCTCCCCGGCAGGATCCTGAAACGTGACCTGGAAGGCGCGCGTGTTGGGGACCGCGAAGAGGGGCGGAGCGAGGGCCTCGGTGGTGCGGCGCTGGATCTGCTTCGAGAGGACCGGGTCCACCGCCACCAGGATATCGTCGGCGTCACCGATCGAGGTGGCGCGCTCCTCCCCGCAGGCGGCGAGGGCGAAGCTCAGCAGCAGGGAGAGCGAGCGAAACGTCAGCCTCATGGCCGGCTCAGGCCGCGGCAGAGGAGGGAGCCGGACCGAGGTTTCGCTCGAGCAGCGCCGCTGCTTCGGGATCTCGCCCCATGAATTCCCGGAACAGCCGCTCGGGATCGTCGCTGTCTCCGCGGGAGAGGATCGCATCGATGTATGCCCGCCCGGTCTCGGGATTGAAGATCCCTTCGCGACGGAAGCGGGTGAAGACGTCCGCGTCGAGCACCTCGGACCAGAGATAGCTGTAGTAGCCAGCTGCGTAGCCCCCACTGAACAGGTGCGTGAAGGACGTGAGGATGTGCAGATCCGCGAACGCCGGATCGGGGCTGAACTCGAGGAAGCGGTCGCGCGCGTAGTCCATCGCGCCTTCGGGCGTGGCGTCCGGACGGCGGGCGAACTCGAGGTGGAGGGCCAGGTCCACGGTGCCGAAGCTCAGCTGCCGCATCTGCTGCCAGCCGCCCATGTAGCGGCGTGCGGCGATCATGCGGCCGTAAAGGTCGTCTGGAAGCCGCGCACCGGTCTGCCAGTGGCGTGCGAACAGATCGAGCGCCTCGCGCTCCCACGTCCAGTTCTCCATCAGCTGGCTGGGCAGCTCGACCCAGTCCCACGGCACGTTGAGCCCGCCGCGCGCGCGCACGGGCACGCGGGACGTGAGGTGGTGGAGGAGGTGCCCGAACTCGTGGAAGATCGTCTCCACTTCACGATGAGTGATCAGCGCGGGTGCATCACT
>CAMCNM010000208.1 GCA_945876015.1 Gemmatimonas phototrophica | reverse complement strand
GCGCGCGCGTGAGATGCTCGGAACGGATGGGGAGAAGGTTCTGGGGGTCATGATCAGCGTGGACCCGGAGCGCGACACCCCCGAGGTGTTGTCCGCCTACCTGAAGCGGTTTCCGCCAGGGCTCATTGGGCTGACGGGATCGAACGAGGCGATCGCGGCGGCGATGAAGGGCTATCTCGCGAGCGCGGAGCACGGGGACCACATGGGCACCGATCCTTATATGGTGACCCACACGGGACGGACCTTCGTGGTGCACGGGGGCGGGGTGCCGATGACCTTCCCTCCCGACACGGGACCCCAGGCGATCGCCGACGGCCTGGCGTTGCTGATCCGAGGCTAGCGACGCCGGACCGGCGGGCCGGGCGGATCAGCCCCCGAAGATGATCGGGAGCAGGAACGTGGCAGCCAGCGTCACGATCCCGACGCCGAGCAGGTTGACCCAGATCCCGGCCCGCACCATCTGGCCGATCGTCAGGTAGCCCGACCCGAACACGATCGCGTTCGGAGGCGTCCCGGCGGGCAGGCAGAACCCCATGGAGCACGCGAGGGCGACCGCCCCCATCAGAACCAGCGGCGGCATCCCCAGCGGAGCGGCCACGGCGGCCATCACGGGCATCGCCATCGCCGTCATGGCCGTATTCGACGTGAACTCGCCGAGGAAGACGAACACGGCCGAGGTGACGGCGATCATGACGATCGGCGGAGCTCCCGCGAGCGCGGTCACGCCTCCCCCGATCCACACCGCCAGACCGCTGCTGTCCATCGCGTTCGCGAGCGAGAGTCCTCCGCCGAACAGCAGCAGCACGCCCCAGGGGATGCGGACCGCGGTCTCCCAGTCGAGCGCCGTCCCACCGGTGCGCCAATCGAGTGGAACCACGAAGAGGATCAGCGCACCCAGAATCGCGATCGTGCCGTCGGTCACGCCCGGGAGGTAGGTCCCGATCCCCGGCACGCTCACCGACGCGAAGACCTTCGGTTCGCGCATGATCCACGCGAGCACTATCACCGCGAAAACCAGCCCGACGAACCGCTCGGGACGCGACAGCTGCCCGACCAGGCGCTGCTGCTCCGCGATCACCGCGCCGCCGTCGCCCATGGCCTCGGTGTCGGGAGGATAGCAGCGCAACAGGATCTGCCAGGTGAGGGGAATCATGATCAGCGTGACCGGAACCCCGACCATCATCCACTGGAGGAAGCCGACCGGCTCGCCGGTGAGCTCGAGGGCGGACGCGGCGAAGAGCGCGTTCGGCGGCGTGCCGATCAGCGTGCCCACGCCGCCGATCGAAGCCGCGTAGGCGATCCCCAGCATGAGAGCGATCCCGAAGTTGTACGGGCGCCCGTGAGCCGCTCCCTCGATCCGAGGACGGAACATCTCGGCGAGGGCGAGCGCGATGGGAAGCATCATGGCCGCGGTGGCCGTGTTGCTGATCCACATCGAGATGAAGGCGGTCGCGGACATCATGCCGAGGAGCAGACGGCTCGGACTCGTGCCGATCCGTGCGATGATCCCGAGCGCGATGCGGCGATGCAGCGCGCATTTCTCGATCGCCTTGCCCAGGAAGAATCCCCCCATGAAGAGGAAGATGACCTCGTTCGCATACGGGGCCGCGGCTTGCGCCATCGTGCCGACCCCCAACAGAGGAAAGAGCGCAAGGGGGAGAAGGGCGGTGACGGAGATGGGGGCCGCTTCGGTGAGCCACAACACTCCCATCAGAACAGCGACCGCGGCGGTCGCCCATCCCGCTGACGGCAGCTCCGCCGGGCCGGGGATCGCACGCATCAGAAGGAACAGGCCGAGCCCCCCGAACAAGCCGATCCGCCGGAGCGTGATCGGCCCGGACGCGGCTTCGTCGTCGGGATCGGGCGGCGGCGCGGCGCGATTCCCCTGCGTCGGATCGATCGTCGTGGGCTGGGTCACAGCGGCAAGGTATGCCACCCCCGCGGGCTGTCGCTATGTTTTCGGCCCGTGGCCACGCACACCGAACTGCCTCTCCCGCTGCTCGAGCGCCGCCTGGGCGCGGACCGCCTGGAGCGCGGCGTCCCGCTCGCCCCGATGACCACGTTCCGCATCGGTGGACCGGCGGACCTGCTCTACCGCGCGCGCACACCGGACGAGATGGCCACGGCCGTCACCGTCGCGCGCGCGACCGGCATTCCGTACGTGCTGCTCGGCAAGGGAGCAAACGTCCTGGTCGGCGACCGCGGCGTGCGCGGCCTCGTGATCCGGAACGAGGTCCAGGGGATCGACTTCCTCGAGGGCGGGCGCGTTCGCGCCGGCGCCGGGGTCGAGACCTACGTCGAGTTGATCGACGCGACCGTCTCGCGCGGGCTTGGCGGCCTCCATCACTACGTCGGCATTCCGTCCACCGTGGGCGGGGCGATCTGGCAGAACCTCCACTTCCTCTCCCCCGCCCCGGCGCGCGAGCGCACCTGCTTCATCGCCGAGGTGGTGGAGGGCGCCGAGCTGCTCACGCAGGAAGGCGAGCGCAAACGGGTCGGCGTGGACTACTTCCAGTTCGGGTACGACCACTCGATCCTGCACGAGCGCGAAGACGTCGTGCTCACCGTGGACTTCAAGCTCCAGCCCACGCCCGAAACCGAGCTGCGGCAGGTGATGCGCGAGAACCTGGAGTGGAGAGACGATCGGCACCCCGACCTTTGGCTCTATCCCTCGGCCGGATCGATCTTCCGCAAGATCGAGGGGATCGGAGCGGGGCGGCTGATCGATCAGTGTGGCCTCAAGGGCCACGTCCACGAGAGCGGCCGCGCGATGATCTTCCATCGCCACGCGAACATCGTGGTCAACCTGGGCGGCGCGCGGGCGTCGGACGTGCGCGCGTTGATCGAGTTGGCGCAGACCACCGTCAAGCGTGAGCTCGGCTACGAGCTCGTGCCCGAGATCGGATTCGTCGGCGAGTTCTAGAGCGTCACCGCGGAGAGCCACCACGCGATCACACCGGCGTGGATGGCCGCGAACCCCCACAACGTCCACCGCGCCGGCGACGGCATCTCCATACGAAGATTCCGCCGACAGCTCCAGAGCGGGATCACGCTCAGCCACGCCACGTAGGGACCCGCCCGCTCGGCGAGCAGCGGCACCGGATCGAGGAGAGCAGAGGGGCCGTCGAGGACCCCGAGCGCCCGGAGCACGCCCCGCAGCAGAACCGGCCAGAGGACGATGAGCGCGGGTGCGGTGAGCACCGCGTTCAGGAAGAACCGCTCGCCGGCCGGGGTCTCGACGAAGGGAGCGGCGGCCGGCTCGGCGCCGGTCATCCCGCGACGAACGGGTTGTCGGCGGCCGACAGAAGCGGGAGAGCCTGGTCGCGGGGCGAGAGGATCGGCTCCACGTCGGGCCATTTGACACCCACCGCGGGGTCGTCCCACCGGATGCCGCGGTCCAGCGCCGGATCGAACTCGGCCGTGACCTTGTAGGTGAGGTCAACCGTCTCGCTCAGCACGACGTATCCGTGGGCGAAGCCGGGGGGCACCCAGAGCAGAGCGCCGTGGTCGCCCGAAAGCCGAGTGCCCACCCAGCGGCCGTACCCGGGCGAGCCCTTCCGGATGTCCACCACGACGTCGTAGACCTCCCCCTGCACCACGCGAACCAGCTTGCCCTGAGGGCGCGGTGGGAGCTGGTAGTGCAGACCGCGCAGCACCCCGCGGGTGGAGCGCGCGTGGTTGTCCTGCACGAACGTCTGGGTGAAGCCGGCCTCGTTGAAGGCGGACTCGCGGTAGGTCTCGGCGAAGAAACCGCGCGCGTCGCCGCGGCGCGTCTCCTCGATCAGAACGAGCCCGGGCAGCTCCAGCTGCGTGAATCGAAAGGACATAGGGGCGGAAGGTGACCTCAGTGACCCGCGAGCACCAGCCTCTTCAACTCGCCCCCGAACCGCTGTCGGATGCGCGCGAGCAGGAACAGCGCGACCGCGGCCAGCCCCGCGACCAGACCCCACCAGAGTCCGACCGGACCGTTCTCCAGCCAGAAGCCGAGCAGCAGCGAGACCGGCATGCCCAGCATCCAGAAGCCGACCACGTTGGCCACCATGGGCGCGCGCGTGTCCCCCGCCCCGCGCAGCACCGCGATCGCGACCACCTGGAGCCCGTCGAAGATCTGGAAGACCCCCGCGATCGGAATCAGCCCGGCCGCGAGCGCGAGCACGTCGGGGTCGCTCGAGTAGGTCCCGGCGAGCCGCCCGGGAGCGACCAGGAACAGCACCGCCATCAACGACATGAAAGCCGCGCCCGCGCCGAGGCCGGCGCCGGCCGCGCGGCGTG
>CAMCNM010000207.1 GCA_945876015.1 Gemmatimonas phototrophica | reverse complement strand
GCCGCACTCCAGTCTCGCCGATCAGACCCCAGACCAGGCATACTTCTTCCCGCTGCCGCTTGCCGCGGCCGCATGACCGCCCGCCTTCCACTTATCCCGACCTGTTTCGCTGTACAGAAAAGCGGAGCCACTTCTGTCTACAAGCTGTTCGAGCGGGGAGTGGTGCCGGCGGCGGTCCGTGCCGCGCCCCAGCTAGTTCTCGCCCCCGCGGGGGACTGAGATAGGACGTAATCCGACATGACGCGAAACCCTGTGAGAATTAGATTGTGGGGTCATTCGTAAAGGAGGCGCCAGATGAAATATCGGGTTCTGGTTGAGCAGGATGAGGATGGGATGTTCGTCGCCGAGGTCCCGTCGTTGCCGGGCTGTGTTAGCCAGGGAACGACGCGTGCTGAGGCCCTGAAGAACATCCGTGAAGCGATCGCCGGCTATCTCGAAAGTCTACGGGCGCACGGCGACCCAATTCCGCCGGCGATTTCAGAAGAAATCGTTGAGGTGTAGGTGGTCAAGCTGCCGGTCGTCTCCGGCCGAGATGTCGTCCGTGCCCTGGAGAAGATTGGTTACGTGTTGGATCGGCAGCGTGGCAGTCACATCGTGATGCGGCACTCCGACCCTCCTTTTCGTCGCGTCACGATCCCCGATCACAAAGAAGTGGCAAAAGGCACGCTTCGCGCGATTCTCCGTCAGACCGGGCTGTCGTCCGAGAACCTGGCTGATCTCTCATGGTGACTTCGGGGGCGGAGGAGAGCTGCTGCCTCGCGCTGACTGGAACGGCTCCGGGGGACCCCGCGCTCCCCTGACATCCCGCAGAACCGGATCCCGTCATAACTTACGGGGTTCTCCCGAGGCTTCCCCTTGCTCCCCGTTCGGACAGATTTGTCGTCATGAGCGACCAGGCCACGCCCACCAAAGCCCGGAACACCCGCGAGGCCTCACCGCCCCGCGACTTCATCCGCGCGATCGTGGATCGACATGTGGCGGAGGGGCGCTACCCCAAGGTCGTCACCCGCTTCCCCCCGGAGCCAAACGGGTTCCTGCACATCGGGCACGTCAAGTCGATCGCGCTCAACTTCGGGATCGCCCGCGAGCTCGGCGGCCGCTGCCACCTGCGCTTCGACGACACCAACCCCGAGACCGAGAACGAGTCGTTCGTCCGCGCCATCCAGGAGGATGTCCGCTGGCTCGGCTACGACTGGGGTGAGCACCTGTACTACGCGGCCGACTACTTCGAGCGGATGTACGAGATCGCCGAGCGCCTGATCAAGAAGGGGAAGGCGTACGTAGACAGCTCGACCGAGGAGGAGATCCGCGAGGCGCGCGGCTCGCTCACCGAGCCGGGCCGGCCCACGAAGTTCCGGAGCCGCTCGGTCGAGGAGAACCTGGATCTCTTCCGCCGCATGCGCGCGGGTGAGTTCCCGGACGGGGCGCACGTGCTCCGCGCGAAGATCGACCTCGCCGCGCCCAACATGGTGATGCGCGACCCGGCGCTGTACCGGATCCGGCACGCGCATCACTACCGCACGGGCGACAAGTGGTGCATCTACCCGCTCTACGACTACGCCCACTGCCTCGAGGACGCGTTCGAGGGGATCAGCCACTCGATCTGCACGCTCGAGTTCGAGATCAACCGCGAGCTGTACGACTGGGTGCTGGACGAGGCGGGCTTCGCCGAGCCGCGCACCCATCAGTACGAGTTCGCGCGCCTCAACCTCGAGTACACGATCCTCTCCAAGCGCCGCTTGATCCGCCTGGTGGAGGGCGGCTTCGTGAGCGGCTGGGACGATCCACGCATGTCAACGGTCGCCGGGTATCGCAGGAGAGGCGTACCGCCGGCCGCGCTCCGATCGTTCTGCGAGATGATCGGCGTGACCAAGACCGAGACTCGGGTGGACCTCGAGAAGCTCGATTACGCGATCCGCGACGAGCTCAACACGACGGCGCCTCGCGTGATGGGCGTCCTCCGTCCGCTCCGCCTCCTGGTCACCACCTGGCCCGAGGAGAAGGAGGAGTGGATCGACGCCCCCTCGTTCCCGGCCGACGTGGCCCGTGTGGGCTCCCGGAAGGTGCCGTTCGCCCGCGAGCTGCTGGTCGAGCAGGACGACTTCGCGATCGATCCGCCCAAGGGGTGGAAGCGCCTGGCCCCGGATCGCGAGGTGCGTCTGAAGTATGGATACGTGGTGCGCTACGAGGGCCACGACGTCGATCCGAAGACGGGCGACGTCACCGTGGTGCGCGTCACGCACGATCCAGAGAGCCAGGGCGGGGACGCCAAGGGGCGGGGGGTCTCGGGCACGATCCACTGGGTTTCGGCCAGACACGCGCTCAAGGCCGAGGTTCGGCTGTATGACCGCCTGTTCACGATCCCCGACCCCGACGACGTGCCCGAGGGCGTGGACTTCACGGCGAACATCAACCAGAAGTCGCTCGAGGTGATCGCGGAGGCGCGCGTCGAACCGAGCCTAGCGGGCGCGCGGAGTGGGACGCGCTGGCAGCTCGAGCGCCTGGGCTTCTTCTGGCCCGACCCGGTGGACTCCAAGCCGGGGCGGCTCGTCCTCAACCGGATCGTCTCGCTGCGCGACAGCTGGAGCCGGAAGGAGGCCGCCCCCGCGGCCGCTCCGGAGTCGCCGCGCGCGTTCGACGGGGCGCCCGCTCCGGCCGCCTCGGGCCCGGATCGCGGCCGCGAGGCGCGCGACGCGACCCGCTCCGCCGATCGCGACCTGGCGGCCCGCATGGAGCGCTACCGAAAGGAGCTCGGGTTGGGCGAGGACGAGGCCGACCTGCTCACGGGGGACCGGACGGTCGCGCAGTTCTTCGAGGACGCGCTGGCCGCCCACAAGGGCGCGAAGAGCCTGGCCGCCTGGGTGATCAACGAGCTGCCGCGCGAGGCGCGCGGGCGCCCGCTCGCCGAGCTGCCGTTCGGACCGGCCGCGCTCGGCAAGCTGGTCGCGCTCGTCGATGGCCAGGCCGTTTCGCGCGTCGCGGCGAAAGAGGTGCTCGCCGAGCTGGCCAAGAAGGGCGGCGATCCGGAGGCGATCGTGGACCGCCTGGGGCTCCGTCAGGTCGCCGACCGCGGGGCGCTGCTCGCGCTCGCCGAGAAGGTGCTCGCCGAGTGGCCCGCAAAAGTCGAAGAGTATCGCTCGGGCAAGACCGGGCTCCTGGGTTTCTTCCTGGGTCAGGTGGTGAAGGCGAGCGGCGGCAGCGCCGATCCCAAGGTGGCCAAGGCGATCCTGGAAGAGCGGCTCGGCTGATGCGCGTCCGTTTCGCCCCATCCCCCACGGGCTATCTGCACGTGGGCGGCGCCCGTGCCGCGCTCTTCAACTGGCTCCTCGCGCGGAAGGAGGGCGGGACGTTCCTCCTGCGCATCGAGGACACCGACCGCGCTCGCTCGACCGAGGCGGCCACCGCCGCGATCCTGAACGGGCTCTCCTGGCTCGGGATCGACTGGGACGAGGATCCCGTCTTCCAGCGCGACGGCCTGAAGCGCCATCGGGCCCAGGCTCTCCGGCTCCTCGCCGAGGGGAAGGCCTACCGGGACTTCACCACCGCGGACGTGCTCAAGGCCGAGGCCGAGCGTCGGGGCCTGGAAAACGTGCGGAGGCTCCCGCGCGAGCTGGCGGACGCGCTGGGGCCCGCCGAGGCCGAGCGGAAGGCGGCCGCCGGGGAGCCCTTCGCGGTCCGGTTCCGGGTCCCCGAGGGCGACACGGTCTGGCACGACGTCCTGCACGACGAGCTGAAGTTCGCCAACGCGGACATTGAGGACCTGGTCGTGCTCCGGAGCGACGGATCGCCCACCTACAACCTCGCCGTGGTCTCCGATGACGCCGAGGCGCGGGTTACCCACGTGATCCGGGGCGACGACCACATCTCGAACACGCCCAAGCAGATCCTCCTCTACCAGGCACTGGGATTTCCCGTCCCGAAGTTCGGGCATCTCCCGATGATCCTCGGCCCCGACGGGAAGCGGTTGTCGAAGCGGCACGGCGCCACCGCTGTCCAGGAGTACGAGGCGCAGGGAATTCTGCCCGAGGCGCTGCTGAATTTCCTGGCACTGCTCGGCTGGAATCCCGGCGACGACACCGAGGTGATGACGAAGGATGAGCTGACCCTGCGCTTCTCGCTCGACCGCGTGCAGAAGAAGAGCGCGGTGTTCGATCCCGAGAAGCTCGGCTGGATGAACGGGCAGCATCTCGCGCGGCGCGACACCCGCGAGCTGCTCCCGCTCGTCGCCCTGCGTTTCGCCGCGCACGGAATCGACCCCTCGACCTGGCGGGGAAGGGA
>CAMCNM010000206.1 GCA_945876015.1 Gemmatimonas phototrophica | reverse complement strand
CATGTCGAGATCCAGCTGGGTCTTCTTCGCCATGCGGCCCAGGAATTCGGGCTCCTCTTCGAGCACCTGAAGCGCGACCTCCGGGTGCAGCCGCACCACTACCTTTCGCTCGGTGTTCGACGCGGCGGCTCGCTTGAGGCTCCGCTCGATCCGCCGGATCACCGTCGCTGGCGTGTAGACCCTTCCCGTTCCCCCGCAGTGCTCGCACGCGTGCGTCAGTGAGACGAAGAGCGACGGCCGCACCCGCTGGCGCGTCATCTCGATCAGCCCCAGGTCGGACACCTCGAACGCCTTCGTCCGCGCGCGGTCGCGGCCCAGGTGGCCCTTCAGCTCCTGGAGCACCTTGTCGCGGTTGGCCTGAGACTCCATGTCGATGAAGTCCACCACGATGATCCCGCCGATATCGCGCAGACGGAGATGTTTCGCGATCTCACGCGCTGCATCGAGATTGGTGCGTAGTATCGTGTGCTCGGGATCCTTCTTCCCCGTGTACTTCCCGGTATTCACGTCGATCGAGACCAGCGCTTCGGTCGGCTCGATGATGATGTAGCCGCCCGAGGGTAGCTCGACCCGGCGCAGGAACGCCTTCTGGATCTCCTCGTCTACGTTGTAACGGTCGAAGAGAGGGACCGGGTCCTGGTAGAGCTGGACACGGTCGAGCAGATCGGGATCCACGTTCTTCACGTACTGGCTGATCTCGTTGTAGACCTCCTTCGAGTCCACCACCACGCGGTCGAACTTGTCGCTGAACAGGTCGCGGATGATACCGCTGACCAGCTTGGCCTCACGGTGGACCTGCGCGGGCGCCCTCTGCGACTGGGCGCGGCGCTGGATCTTCTGCCACTGCTCGTGGAGGCGCTTGAACTCCTTCTCCAGGATCTCCTGCGTGACCTCCTCACCGACCGTGCGGACGATGATGCCGCCCGAGTTCGGTGGGAGGATCTCCTTGGCCATCTTGCGCAGGCGGCTCCGCTCTTCCCTGCCCTCGATCTTCCGGCTGATCCCCACGTGCGAGGAGTCCGGCATGTAGACGAGGAAGCGGCCGGGCAGGGAGACCTCGGCGGTGAGCCGGGGGCCCTTGGTGCTGATCGGCTCCTTGGTGACCTGGACCAGGATGGACTGGCCCTTCTTCACCGAGTCCTGGATGGGCGGGACGTTCCGCGAGCGGCGGCCGCCCCCCTTGCCGTCGTTGGTGTCGGAGTCGTCCTCCTCTTCCTCGTCCACAGAGAGGTCGGAGGCGTGGAGGAAGCCGGCCTTCTCGGTGCCGATATCAACGAACGCGGCCTGGATGCCGGGAAGGACCGCGTCCACCTTGCCGAGGTAGATGTCCCCGACCAGGCGGACTTCATCGGGGCGGTCGAACATGAGCTCGACCAGGGAATCGTCTTCGAGCAACGCCACCCACGACTCGTGGGGGGTCGCCGTGATCAGAATTTCGCGCTTCACGAAACACACTCCCAATCGTCGGCTGGCTTCTGGACCGCTCGCCGCCAGGGCCGCCCCAGGTCCGTTCCCCGGCAGGTGCCGAGGGGACGGACGCTGACCGCGCCCGAGCGCTCCGATCGGTGCTCCGGAGCCCGCTCTAGCCACTCAAGTCGCCCCGCCCCGTAGTGGGCGGCGGCGGACGCCTCAGTCGCCGAACGCCTCTTTCACGATCTGGCGTCCGATCAAGATGCGCTGGATCTCGTTGGTACCTTCGCCGATCTCACAGATCTTGGCGTCGCGCGCCATCCGCTCGACCGGGTAATCACTGGTGTAACCTGCCCCACCCATGAGCTGAATCGCCTGTAGGGTAGCGCGCATGGCCAGCTCGCTGCAAAAGAGCTTGGCCATGACCGCCTCTTTCGTGAACGGCTCGCCGCGCTCCTTCAGCCAGGCGGCATGATACGTCAGATGCCTCCCGGCCTCGATGTCCGTGGCCATGTCCGAGAGCCGGAACTGCACCGGCTGGAACTCCCGGAGCTTCTGGCCGAACTGCTCCCGCTCGTTCGAGTACCTGAGCGCCACCTCGAAAGCTCCCTCGCTCAGACCGAGGGAGAGGGCGGCGATGCCGATCCGCCCCGCGTCCAGGGTGCGCATGAAGTTTACGAATCCCTGCCCTTCTTCGCCCAGTCGGTGCCCCTCGGGGACGTACGCGTCCTCGAGGAAGAGTTCGCGGGTGTCGGACGCCCGCCACCCCATTTTGTCTTCCTTCTTCCCCGCCCTGACCCCGTCCACGAACGCGAGGTCGTCGCTGTGGCCGAAGCCGATCCGGGCCGCCACCTCGCGGTCCGTGGTGGGTTTTGTGACGACGAAGGACGAAATACCCCGGGTGCCTCGGGAAGGGTCTGTGACGGCGGTCACGGTGAAGATCTCCCCCACCCCGGCGTGGGTGATGAAGATCTTGGATCCGTTCAGCCGGTAACCCTGGCCCTCGCGGACCGCGCGGGTCCGCGTGCCCCCCGAGTCGGACCCGGCTCCGGGCTCGGTCAGGCCGAACCCACCCAGAACCTTCCCGCTCGCGAGAAGAGGAACTCACCGCTCCTGCTGCTCGCGCGTTTCGAACGTCAGGATGGGCGAAGTGCCGAGCGTGGTGTGGGCCGACACCGTGATGGCATAGCTAGCGTCGTGCTTGGCCAGCTCCTCCACGACCAGGATGTAGCTCAGCGTGTCGAGCCCCATTCCGCCCAGCTCGCGCGGAATGGGAACGCCGAGGTAGCCCTCCTCCCCCATCGCCTTCACGCTCTCCCAGGGGAACTCCGCGCTCTCGTCCAGCGCGCGCGCCACCGGGACGATCCGCTCGAGCGCGAAGTCGCGTACTCGCGCCTGGAAACGGCGATGGGTGTCGGTGAGGTAGGGGCTGCTCGTCATCGGGAAGGCTACCCGCAGCGCACCGTCGCGTTCGTGTCCGGGCGGTACGGCGGGCGCCACCGATGCCGTGAGCCAAGGTGCACGCTGCGGCTTGCGGCCCTCGGGTACCTCGCCATAGGTTGCCCGCCGCCCCCCCGCCCCCCCGCCGCCCCCCCGCGCGTTGCCGCGCATTCTGCGCGACCTGTCCCAAACAAAGGACCAGGCAAGCCACGATCGGATCGCCGACCCCACCCGGCGCGCCAAGTCCGCTCCATCGTTCCGTCGTCCTCTCTATCCCAGACCCGGAGGTACCGATGCGATTCAAACCACGGTGTCCGCTTCCACTCTTCGCGGCCTTGCTGCTCTTTGCTCCGAGTCTCGGCGCCCAGCAGGTGACGGGCCGGATCATCGACCAGCAGGCGGGCCAGCCGCTCGCGGCGGTCCAGATCTCCATCTCCGGGACGGGCATCGGCGCGCTGTCGCAGCAGACCGGACGCTACCTCCTGCTGAACGTGCCGGTCGGGACGCACGCGGTCACCGCCCAGCGGATCGGCTACAAGACCGTGACCGCCCAGGTCACCGTCACCGCCGGCTCCACCGTCGTGCAGGACTTCACGCTTTCCGAAGAGGCTCTGGGCCTGGACGAGATCATCGTCACGGGCACGCCAGGAGGCACTCAGCGCCGGGCCATCGGGAACACCGTTCTGTCGGTGAAAGCGGCGGACGTCACCCGCGAGGTTGCGGTAACGAGCATGCAGGACCTGCTGGGAGGACGGACTCCTGGTCTTCAGTTCACCAGGGCCAGCGGGAACGTCGGCCAGGGCTCGGGCATCGAGATCCGCGGCACCGGCAGCTTCAACCTGCGCACGGACCCGATCATTTTCGTGGACGGCGTGCGGGTCAACAACGACTCCCAGGCCGGGCCGATCGTCAGCGACGGCAGCTCGGTCAACGTCCTCGACGACTTCAACGCTCAGGACATCGAGAGCATCGAGGTCATCAAAGGACCGGCGGCTGCGACGCTGTACGGAACCGAGGCTTCCGCGGGCGTGATCCAGATCATCACGAAGCGGGGCTCGCAGGGTGCGGCCCAGTTCGACGCGTCGGTCCGCTACGGGACCAACTACATGAAGGACCCCTCGGGACGATTGGGGACCAAGTGGTCGTGCTCCACGAAGCCGTCCCCTCCGTGCACCGCCGAGACAGGGGGCCTGTTCTCGTACGATGCGTACGAGGAAGCCAACCTTCTGATCCACGAGGGATACTTCCCCGAGTGGCCGACCAAGAATCTCTACCAGAATGGGGTGAGCGAAAGCCTCAATCTGAGCGTCCGCGGCGGAACCCAAGCGATCCGCTACTACCTGTCGACCAACTACGATTACGACGAAGGCACCGAGTGGTTCAACCACGACCGGAGCTTTGGTCTGCGCGGCAACGTCAGCGTCGTCTTCTCGGACAACCTGGCGCTCG
>CAMCNM010000205.1 GCA_945876015.1 Gemmatimonas phototrophica | reverse complement strand
CCGAACTCGAGGGGATGGAGGCCGGCGTGGTGCTCGGGTCGGGGATGGGGGCGACGGCGATGACGATGCTCGCGCTCGCCCAGGCGGGCGACCACATCGTCGCCTCCGAGCCGCTCTACGGCGCGACCTGGAAGCTGCTCGCCGAAGAGCTGCCGCGGCGCGGAATCGAGACCACGTTCGTGAATCCGAGCAACCCGCGCGTGTGGCGGGAAGCGCTCACGAAGAGCACGCGGCTCCTGTTTCTCGAGACGCCGACCAACCCCACTCTCCGCATCTACGACCCGCGGCCCGCCGCGGCGTTGGCGCAGGAGCGCGGGATCTGTCTGGTGATGGACACGACGTTCGCCTCGCCGGTGAACCTGCGCGCCAAGGAGCTCGGCGCCGACGTCGTTATCCACTCCGCGACCAAGTATCTGGGCGGCCACTCCGACCTGATCGCGGGCGTGGTGGTGGGGAGCCGTTCGGTGACGAACGAGGTCACCACGATGATGCGGCTCTACGGCCCCGCGGTGGACCCGCACTGCTGCTGGCTGCTCGACCGGGGGCTGCGCACGCTGGACGTGCGCGTCAGGCGGCAGAACGAGAGCGCCCTGGCGCTGGCGCGCTGGCTCACCGAGCAGCGCGGCGTGGCTTCGGTGTCGTATCCCGGACTCGAGGACCACCCCGATCACGCGCTCGCGGCCGAGATCCTGGACGGATTCGGTGGCATGGTCTCGTTCGTCCTCGCCGGGGGCGGCAAGGCGGCCGACGCGTTCATGCGCGGGCTGGAACTCGCCATTCCGGCGCCCAGCCTGGGCGGCGTCGAGACGCTCGTGTCCCAGCCCCGCCACACCTCGCACGCCGGCATGTCCGGCGCCGAGCGGAAGCGGATCGGGGTGCCCGACGGCTTCGTGCGCGTGTCGGTCGGACTCGAGGAGGTGGACGATCTGATCGCCGATTTCTCCGCCGCGCTCGCGAACAGGTGAGCCGGAAGAGGCGGGGACTCGTCGGGGGAGTCGTCCTCCTCCTTCTGCTGGCCGGCGCCAGTCTCTGGTTCCTGCGTCTGCGGAACGGGCCCGGGGCGCGCAGCGGCGACTTCGAGGTCGCGGGTCTCTCGGGACCGGTGGAGGTGCTCACCGATTCGCTCGGGATTCCCCAGATCTGGGCCACGACGATCGACGACGCGCTCTTCGCGCAGGGCTATCTGCACGCGTCGGATCGGCTCTGGCAGATGGAGCAGCTCCGCCGCGTGGCCAGCGGCCGGCTCTCGGAGCTGCTCGGCGTGCCGGCGATCGATTCCGACAAGTTCCTGCGCACGCTCGGCATGAGCCGCGCGGCCGAGCGCGGCCGCGAGCTGCTGTGCGAGCAGTGCAAGCAGCGCCTGGATGCCTACGTCGCCGGGGTCAACGCGGCGCTGGAGGGATGGAGCGGACCGCTGCCCCCGGAGCTGTTCGCGCTCGACGTGACGCCCGATCCGTGGACCGACGTGGACGCGCTGGCGATCGAGAAGATCATGGCGTGGGATCTGGCCGAGTACGACGTCGGTCTCCTGCTCGCGGACGCGCGGCGACGCGGCGGGGAGAAGGCGTTCGAGGCCGTGCGCCCCCGGTATCCCGAGGACGGCCTCGACATCCTGGAGGACATCGCCGCCGCCCCTTCCACCGGCCCGCGCCGGACCGCGGCCGCTTCCCCTGACGCGCCCGCTCCGCGCGATCCGTCTCCGGTGCTCTCCGCGGAGCTCATCGCGTCGGCGCAGATTCCCGAGCTCGCGCGGAGCTTTCTCGACGCGTCCAGCGCGCTCCGTGCCTCGAACGCGTGGGTGGTGGGCGGTGCGCGCACGACGAGCGGTAAGCCGATCGTCGCGAACGACATGCACCTGGGTCTCAACGCGCCGACCATCTTCTACCTGATGGGTCTGCACGCGCCCGGCCTCGACGTGGTCGGAATGACGATTCCCGGGAGCCCGGGCGTGGTGGCGGGTCATTCGGGAGCGGTCGCCTGGGGGTTCTCCAACGCCGGGGTGGACGACGTAGACCTCTTCCTCGAGCGCGCGGATTCCACCGACCCTGCACGGTATCTGACGCCTGGAGGGTCGGAACCCTTCCAGGTGCGGCGGGAGGAGATCCGCGTGCGCGGGCTGGCCGAGCCCGTCGCTCTCGAGATCAAGGAGACGCGCCACGGTCCGATCATCAGCGGGATCGAAGCGCGCGCCGGCAGCGACCTCCTCGCGCTACGCTGGATCGGCCACGACCCGTCGCCCAGCCTCGAGGCGATCCTCGCGATGAACACGAGCCGGTCGGCGGCGGATTTCGTCGAGGCGCTCCGCCAGTTCCGCGATCCGCATCAGAACGTGGTGTTCGCCGATACGGCGGGCGCGTTCGGCTATTGGCTCGCCGGACGAATCCCGCTGCGGAAGAGCGGACATCCTCCGCTCCTTCCCGTGATCGGCTGGACGGGCGAGAACGACTGGGAAGGGGATCTTCCATTCGAGGATCATCCCCACGTGTTGAATCCGGCGCGCGGTTTCGTGGTCACGGCGAACAACCGCCAGACCTCCGGCCCGGTGTCCGCGCTCGTGACCGATCAGACGTGGACGCTGCCGTATCGCGCCGGGCGGATCACCGCGCTGCTCGATTCACTGGGCCCCGTGGACGCTGCCGCCAACGAGCGGATTCAGCTCGACCTGATCAGCCCGTTCGCGCTCAGGTACCGCATGACGGCGGCCACGGCCTATCGCGAAGCGGGCGAGGTGGCTCGCGCGGACAGCCTGGCGGCCTGGGACGGTTCGACCGCCACCGATCGGCGGGAGCCCGTGCTCTTCTACGCCTGGCTCGAGCTGGTCCGCTACCGCGTGGCGCGCGAGATGTACGGCGGACCCCCGGGCTACTTCCCGACGTCGGTGCTGGAGAGGATGCTCGAGGCCGGTCAGGTGAACCCATCCACGACCACGGCTCCCGTGCGCGAGGCCGTGGCCAACGCCGCCGAGCACCGCTGGGGGGACGCGCACCTGCTCCACCTCGACCATCCGCTGGCGCCGGTGAAGGTGGTCGGGCGGCTGTTCGGGTTCGGCCGGGTGGGCATCCCGCTCGCGGGCGATCCCTACACCGTGGGGGCGATGGCCCACAGCGGCCGCTTCCCTCCGTTCCAGGTGAACCACGGTCCGAGCCAGCGCCACGTGGTGGACCTCGGGGACCTGGACGGTGCGGGAGGGTTCATCCTCCCCGGAGGCCAATCCGGATTTCCCGGCAGTCGCCACGCGTTCGATCAGCTGCCGCGCTGGCTTTCCGGAGGGCTGGTACCGATTCCGATCACGCGCGAGCGCGCGGAAGCGCGCACGGTCGATCGATTCAGGCTGGTCCCCCGGTAGGGCATCCGGTCAGCGGGCGACGACGATCTCGCGGCCGAGCATGCTTTTCACACCCCCGCTCGTCTTCGCCAACAGCAGGCGTGCGTCGGCGCGGCCGTACCGGCTCATCAGATCGAGCATGATCGGCTCCTCGCCACTCCACGGATAGCCGAACACCAGGTCGAAGTCGTCGAGCGGGATGCCGAGCTCCACATAGCCCGATGGCCCGGTACCGATGGTGCCCAGGCGATCCTTCTCGCCGCCCCTGTTGAGCCGGTATCCCGAGGGGAGGAAGCTTCCCGCTGCGAAGCGCGCCCGGGACCCCGTGCGCTGGGCGAGCGCTCGGGCCTGCACGACCAGGTCACCGTCCAGCTCGATGCCGTATGCCTCGAACCCGAGCAGATCGGCCATGATCGTGATCACGCCGTTCGCCGATCCCCACTCGAGGAACCTGACCCCGGGGCCGCGGAAGGGAAGCAGCGCTTCCAGCACTTCCTCGTAGTCCGCCGGGAGGAACGGATGGAATTCCTTCTGGCGAACGTCGGTGTCGAAGCGGTCGCACAGCTCCCACCCTTCGTCGAGCAGCGCGTCGAGGCGAGCGCGCAGCGCCGGCTCGAGAAGGGGTGCGGTCGAATCTGGAGGAGTGCTCATGGACAAAGATACCGGTGCGGTCGTGAAAATTGACCGGGCAAAGCCTGGGTAAACGTGTCCCTTCGGGAGGTCACTCCATCCGTTTTCAGGAGGAGAGCCAGGGGGGCTTCGGGTTCCGGCCCCGAGGGGCGATATTGGGGTCTTCCCAATTCCGGCCACCCCGAAAAATGGCGAGAATCCAGACGTGTCACCCGAAGACTTGGATCAGGAGCGCAAGGCCTCGGCCGAGCGTCGTCGCAAACAGTTCGAGAGCCTCCGTCGTGAAAAGCCCGTGACCGAGCCGACCGAAGTCAGGACGCTCTCGCGGGCACAGAAGCTGAAGCTGCGTGACGAC
>CAMCNM010000204.1 GCA_945876015.1 Gemmatimonas phototrophica | reverse complement strand
CAAACCCTCGCGCGGCAGACGTAAGCGCCCGCGCGCGCACCGCGCGCGATCTTCCCCTCGAGCAACGGCATCGGCACCGGCGGCACCTCGCCCGGCTCGGCGCCGGTGATCACTCGCCCCGGGAGGAAGGGCCTGTGGACCGCCTCGAGCAGCGCGCGCGTTCCGGGTTCGCCCCTCCCGCCCACGATCACCACCTCGACCGGGTCGCGTAGCTCCTCCACCACCGACGAGAGCAGGTGCCCGAACGCTGCCGGCCACTGTCCGACCGACGGAGCCTCGCGCACGAGCACGCGCTCCGCGACCGCGCGCCAGTCGGGCCGGTCGAGCAGCCGTGCCGCGCGCAGCAGGAGCTCCACCGCGAGCGAGTTGCCCGAAGGCACCGCGTTGTCGGTCACTTCGCGCGCGCGCACGATCAGCGCCTCGCCGTCCGAGGGCGCGTCGTAGAACACGCCCTCCTCATCGTCCCAGAAGCGCGTGAGAAGATCGTCGCATAGTCGGACGATCTCGGGAAGCCACGCGCCCTCCAGCGTCGCTTCGTGCAGCGAGATGAGCGCGTTGCCGAGCGCGGCCACGTCCTCGAGCAGCGCCGGGATCTTGGCGTGGCCGTCGGTCCATACGTGCAGGAGGCGGCGCTGGTCGTCGCGCACGGAGTCCAGCGTGAAGCGCGCGCACGCGCGGGCGGCGTCCACGTAATCGGCGCGACCGAGCGCTCCGCCCGCTTCCGCCAGCGAGCGCGCCAGCAGCGCGCTCCATCCGGTGATCACCTTGGTGTCGCGGAACGGCTCCACGCGCGCGGCGCGAGCCCCGAGCAGCTTGGCGCGCGCTGCAGACAGCTCCGCCTCGAGCGCCCCGACCGTCAGCCCCTCGGCGCGCGCGAGCGCGTCCAGGTCGTGCGGCAGGTTCAGGATGCTCTTGCCCTCGAAGTTGCCGGCCGTGCTGACGTCGTAGACGCGGCGGAACAGCGGTGCATCCTCGGCGCCCAGCGCGGCGTCCACCTCCTCGGGCGTCCACACGTAGAAGCGGCCCTCCTCGCCCTCCGAGTCGGCGTCGCGCGCCGCGAGGAACCCGCCCGACGGATGGCGCAGGTCGGCGAGCACGTAGTCGAGCGTGCTCTCGCACACCGCGCGCAGATCGCCGTCTCCGGTCACCTGCCACGCCTCGAGGTAGGCGCGCGCGAGCAGCGCGTTGTCGTAGAGCATCTTCTCGAAGTGCGGGACCAGCCAGCGCGCGTCCACCGAGTACCGGTGGAAGCCGCCGCCCAGGTGATCGCGCAGCCCGCCTGCCGCCATCTTCCTGAGCGTGTGGAGCGCGATCTCGAGCGCCTGCGCGTTCCCCGTCCGCCGGTGGTGCCGGAGCAGGAAGGAGATGAGCATCGGCTGCGGAAACTTGGGCGCGCCGCCGAATCCGCCGTGTACGGGATCGAAACGCGACGCCAGCGCGCGCATCGCGTGCGCCGCGAGATCGCGATCCGCGGCCGGCGTGTCCGCGGCGCTTCCGTTCGCGTCCCGCCGTCGCCCGCCGCCGATCGCCGCGCGCTCCAGCGCCTCGCGCACCTCCCGCGCGGACTCCTCGATCTTGTCCCGGCTGTTGCCCCACGCCTGGCGCACCGCGCCGAGCACCTCGCGGAACGACGGCATGTCGTGGCGGCGCACGGGAGGGAAGTAGGTGCCGCCGAAGAACGGAGCGCCCGCGGGCGTGAGGAAGATGGTGAGCGGCCAGCCGCCCTGACCGGTCATCGCCTGTACCGCGCGCATGTACACGGAGTCCACGTCGGGCCGTTCCTCGCGGTCCACCTTCACGGGCACGAACCCCTCGTTCATGACGCGCGCGGTCTCGGGATCGTCGAACGACTCGCGCTCCATCACGTGGCACCAGTGACAGGCCGAGTAGCCGATCGAGACGAGCAGGGGACGGTCGGTCGCGCGGGCGAGCGCGAACGCCTCGTCGCCCCACGCGTGCCAGTCCACCGGATTGTGGGCGTGCTGCAGGAGGTAGGGACTCGTCTCCCGCGCGAGCCGGTTGGCCACCGAGGTCAGGCGCCGGTGGCGGTCAGCGGCGCGAGCTCGTCCTCGTGGAAGTCGCGGATCTGGGTTTCGTCGTCGAGCACGACCCCGAAGCGCTGCGGCCGGTAGTCGTCAGTGGCCACGATCAGGCCCGTGCGCCCGATCAACGCTGTATCCATCGGGAAGCGGCCGCGCTTCACCTTCACGCGCGTGCCCTGGCTGTACCGGTACGTCTTGATCATCTGTCTACCAGGTCGGGGACTTGAACGCCGCGCGCGATCTGACGGATCACCTGGCCGGCGAGCAGGTTGGGTGCCACGTCCGGCTCCTCTCCCATCACGCGCCCGAGCGTGATGCGCCTGCCGTCGGCGCACACCAGGCTGATGAAGGCCGCGGCGCGGCGCTCCGGTCTTCCCGGAATCGTCTCGCCCGCGTCTACCCACGTTCCGGTCACGGCCACGCGGGGGTCACCCTGCTGAAGTGACGTCACGAGGTCGTCCACCGTCTCGTCGGGGACCCGATGCGCGGCGATGAACGAGGGCATCCCGGCGACCAGCAGGGCCAGCACCAGCTCGGCCTCCCCCGGGGGGACGCCCGCGGCGCCGCCGGGGGTGACGCTGAAGAGCGCCGGGTAGGGTGGAGTCACGGAGGCATTCGTCTTCGGCATGCTCCAGTGTCGCGACGGCTGGCCGAATGACGCAAGCGTTGAATCCGGAGCCATATGTTCCTACCTTGGCACTACGGGAAGTCGTTGAAAACGTGGACGTTCGGCCGCCCGCACAGGTGCCCCCGCATCGTGTGGTGCCGACGCGGAGGAAAGGGTCTTCGTGCCATCCCCAGCCTGGACCGTGCTCCGGGCCGCCCTGGGCCGTCCGGGAATGATTCCGGATCTCGTGTCCTCGGCTTGGGCCTTTCGGCGGCGGGGTTGGTATCGTCGTCCCCCCTTCCTCCCCGTGCCGTCGTCGTCGTATCTGCGGTGGCGGATGGAGACGGCGTACGGGGATCCCGACGCCGTGCCGCCGGTGGATGAGCTGCGCCGATTCTTGCGGTGGGCGCGGCAGACCAGAAAGGGGAATCAACTCCCTAGAGAGGAGGCCCGGTGGGCAGACTGATCCTGCTGATCATCTTGGGACTCGTTGCCGGCTTCTATTTTCCGGATTCCCGCGCCGTGCTGATGGACAAGGGCGAGCCCGTCCTGCGCCCCTTCCTGGAGTGGAACGCCATGCGCGAGATCGAAGATCGCCGCCGGCGTGCAGCAGCAGGAGCACGTGGAGCTGCGCCTTCCCGCCAAGGGCGAGTGGACCAAGTGGGTCGAGACCCACTACGCGGGCGATGGCTCCAAGGATCCGTGGGGCAACTTCTACCAGTACGACATATGGCCCGACTCGTTCGCGATCATCTCGAGCGGTCCCGATCGGGTTCGGAAGACGCCGGACGACATCCGCGACGTGCGCATCCGGCAGTGGCAGGCGAAGGGCAAGGGCAAGCCCTGATCCGAACGGCCCCCTTCCTCCCCCCGCGTGCTGTCGGTCTCTGAGCTACTGGACCTGGTCGCGGTCCAGGGTCCGTGGCTTCTCTTCCTGATGGCTCTCCTCGAGACCTCTTTCGTCTGGGGTTTCTTCATTCCCACCGGTCTCGCCCTATCCTTCGCCGCGGCCGTCGCGTTCGACGAAGGCGGCAGCATACCGATGATCGCCGCCGCCGCGATCGGTGGTGGCGCGATCGGTGACACGATCGGCTTCTGGGTCGGACGGAAGGGGCGGGAGCATTGGGAGCGCGGGACCGGCCGAATCACGCATTTCGTCACCGCCGCGCGCGATCGCACCGAGCAGTGGTTCGGCGGTCGCCCCCTACTCTCGATCACGATCCCGCGCCTCATCTCGTTCGTGCGCACGGTCATGCCGCTCGCGGCCGGGATGAGCGGGATCTCGTACGCGCGTTTTCTCGGATACGAGCTGCCTGGGCTCCTCCTCTGGTGCGCGATCTACATGGCCGCGGGGATGGCGGCGGGCGAAGGTTGGAGCTGGGCCGCGCGCATCCTCGGACCGGAGGGCGCGACGCTGTTCGTCGCCCTCGCCGCCACCGCGGCAGCCCTGATCCGCCGCCGCAGGCTCAACCCGCCTGAGCGGAGCCGCTGAGTGCCGGAAGAGATGCTCAGCGTCGCCCTCACCGGGAGCGTCGGGTCGGGCAAGTCCGAGGTCGCGCGCATTTGGGGCGACGCGGGCGTGCCGGTGGTGAGCGCCGACGAGCTGTCGCGCCGCGCGGTCGCGGTCGGGACCGAGGGCCTCGCCGAGGTGCGCCGCGCGTTCGGTGACCGCGTGCTCGGCCCCGACGGATCGCGCGACCGCACCCAGATGC
>CAMCNM010000203.1 GCA_945876015.1 Gemmatimonas phototrophica | reverse complement strand
TACAACTATCTGGGGCTGTCCTACCGCCCCGAGGTCAAGGAAGCGATCAAGGCGGCGGTCGATATCTACGGCGGCGGAGCCTCGGGAAGCCCGATCCTCTCGGGCACGACCGACCTGCACAGGCAGCTCGGCGAAGCCGTGGCTCGATTCAAGCAGAAAGAGGCGGCGCTGATCTTCCCCACCGGCTATTCGGCCAACGTGGGTACGATCGCCGGGTTGATGCGCTCGGGCGACCTGATCGTAGCGGACCAGTGGGCACACGCCTCGATCGTGGACGGAATGATTCTGTCCAAGGCGACCTCGCGCTTCTTCCGACACAACAACATCGCGGACCTCGAGAAGAAGCTGACGGGGTTCAGCGGAAAGAAGCTGGTGGTCGTGGAGGGAGTGTACTCGATGGACGGCGACCTGCCGCCCCTGCATGACATCGTCGCGGTCTCCAAGAAGCACGGAGCCCGGGTGATGATCGACGAGGCGCACTCGGCGTTCATTTTCGGCAAGAACGGACGCGGCGTGGTCGAGCAGCTCGGCCTCGAGGAAGAGGTGGACATCCACCTCGGGACGTTCTCGAAGAGCCTGGGTGGCCAGGGTGGCTACACCGCCGGAAGCCTCAAGCTGATCAACTACCTGCGCGGCTTCAGCCGCTCGCGCTTCTTCAGCTGCGCGCTCGCTCCGACCGTCGTGGCCGGCATCCTCGCCGCGCTGCGCATCCAGCAGGCCGAGCCGCAGCTGCGGACGAAGCTGTGGGACAACGTCCGCTTCATGAAGGCGAAGCTTGAAGCGGCGGGCGTTCCGACCGGCGAGAGCGCGTCGCAGGTCATCCCGATCATGGTGCGCGACGACGCGCACATCTTCACGATCGGCGAGCAGATCTTCCGCGCCGGCGTCTTCATCAATCCGGTCAAGTATCCGGCGGTGCCGAAGCACAAGAGTCGCTTCCGCATGTCGATCTCGGCCGCCCACACGCACGAAGACCTCGAGAAGGGCGCTGCGATCCTCGGCAGCGTGCTGAGAGAGAACGGAGTATGCCAGTAGCGGAAGGCCGTTACGCGTTCAGCACGGGGGTGAGCGCATTCTTCGAGATGCCCACCTCCGATGCGCGGCGCATCCTGCCCGCGCATCTCGAGCCGGTCGAGGTGACCCACCAGAGGAGTATCCTGGCGGTCACCGCGTTCCATTTCACCGAGAGCGAGGCCGGTCCGTACGTCGAGCTGACGTTCTCGGTGATCGTGCCGCCCGTGCCGGGGCGGTGGATCCAGCGCCAGCATCCCAAGGCCGGCTTCTATCCGTTCCTTGCGGCGACCAGCTCCGAAGAGAGCCGGCGGCACCGGTCCGACGGCTTCAGCATTCCCTACATCGCGGAGGATATCGACGCGCGGTTCGTCGAGAGCTGTGGAGCGCTGCACGTGAGCGTGTGGACGCGGAGCGGCCCGGTCGTGGACCTGACCGTGACGCAGCACAAGTGGGAGTCCACCACCCACCTGCTCCACACCTTCATGATGGACGGGACGCAGCTGCGGAAGTCCAACCTGCAGATCACCGGCCGCTACACCGTGCACGAGAACGAGCGCGGCCTCATGACGCTGCATCATCACCCGATGACCACGGCGCTCACGCTGGACGAGATCAGCCCTTATCCGTTCCGCGAGCACTGGCTCAAGGACGGGGTCGAGACGTTCCACCCGCTCGAGACGATCTAGCCCCCCGGTCGTTCGGCGCCCCCCCCCTTTCAATTCGATCTCGACCCCTCCGTCTCGCGTGCGTACCCATGCACACGAGCCCTGGCGATTGCCTGTCGCGGAGGCCCACATGGGCCGAGCCCACCCGAAATCGACCCGCGGTGGATGGCAGGGGCACAGTCCCTGCGTGACGGGGGAGCACACACCGTGTAACCCGGAGGGAGCTTGATCGTCGGTAGTCAGACCACTGTCGCCATCATCGAAGACGACGACAACACAAGGGAGGTTGTTCGCGCGATTCTCGAGCACAAAGGCCACCGCGTGATCGAGGCGATCGACGGAATCGAGGGACTGTCTCTCGGGCGGAACGAGCTTCCCGATCTCGTGCTCCTGGACCTCGGCTTGCCCGGAATGGACGGCAAAGCCGTCGCGGCCGCGATAAAGGCGGACCCCCGCACCGCGTTCGTGAAGATCATCGTGGTCACTGCCGCGCTGCAGCGTGATATGCGCGCGTGGGCGATGGACCTCGGGTGCAACGAGGCCTTCGAGAAGCCCGTGGGGCTGCGGGTGCTGACCGACGCGGTCGCACGCTGCCTGCGGGCGACCTGACCCGGAGCCCTCCTACGCTCCGACGGGAGGGAGATCTCCGCCGCGGTCCCGTGCCGCACCCCTCCCTTCCCCTTCCCCCCCCAGGCCGGGGTAAGGCGTTCTGGTCCACCAGAGGATCGCGAACGCCGCCGCCAGGGCGATCACCGCGGTCGGATAGGCCCACATCGGGAGCTGGTACTCCTCGGTGACCCAGCCCATCTCCAGGGGGAGCAGGGCGCTGGCGTTGCTGATCGCGTGCCAGAGCATGGCGGGATAGATCGAGCCGGTCAGCAGCACGACCGTCGCCAAGATGGTTCCCAGATATGCCGTCGGGGGGATGCGCCACAGGCTGACGTGGAAGAGACCGAATAGAAGGCCCACCACCAGGACCAGCGGGACCGGGCGAAGGCGCTTCGAAAGGCCGTGCAGGAGGACGCCGCGGAAGGCGAGCTCCTCGAAGATGCCGGGGACGATGGCCACCATCAGGATCAGCTGCCACAGCGTCAGCGGGTCGTTGGCCATGAACTCGCCGAAGCCCTGCATCATCCGCTCGGGCACCGGGACGAACATCTGGGACAGCTCTGCGATGCCCATGCCGGTCACGAGCGCCGCGGGCGAGCCGATCACCGTGGCGACCCAGGCGGCGGGATGGGGAGCGCGCAGGGCGAACGCCTCCTTCGGATCGAGACGGTAGGTCCGGATCATCAGCAGGCTGCCGACGAAGAACAGCCCGAGGATGTTGAACAGGACCTGGCCGCGCAGACCGAGCTCCTGCCCCTCCCAGAGCGATGCCAGCAGGAGGAGCACCCAGATCAAACCGAACCAGCGGAGCACGCGCCGGGGAAACAGCGTCTGGCCGCCGATCAGATCGGCCTGGTCGAGCTCGGCGGCCGAGATGAGCCGCTCGGTGGAAAGCGTGTGCGCGGTGAGGCGGGCCGCGCCCAGCGCCGCGGCTCCGGTGGACGCGAACGCGAGCGCGAGGAACGCCCAGTCGCGCTGGCCGAGGAAGACCTCCCGCACCGCCACGCCCACCCCGGCAACCGGGACGAGTGCAATCGCGGAGTGGAGCTTCATTCCCGGCAGCATGGCTGCCAGCGCGGGCACCATGAAGAGCAGGAAGAGCGGGAAGAAGTACATCTGGTACTCCTTGTGGCTCTTCGCGTAGCCCGACAGCAGGAGCAGCGCGCTCGAGACCAGCACCGTCAGTGGCAGGAACAGACCGAGCAGGACGATCAAGGAGACCGCGGGGAGGTCCACCGCGAGGCTCTGGGGCAGATCGATCAGGCCCAGGACCACGTACACCAGCAGGTTGAGCAGATTGATCAGGGTGACCGCCACGCCCACCGTGATCACCGCGAGCTGCTTCGCGTTCACGATCTCGGACCGGCGGGCTGCGGTGGTGAGCAGGGTCTCGAGCGTACCCCGCTCCTTCTCCCCGGCGATCGCGTCGGCCGCGACGATCGAGCCCCCCGACAGCATCAGGAACAGCAGGAGCGGGGTCAGGATGAGGCCCAGATAGGCGCCGCCCTCGCGCTCGGCAGACGCCATGTTCTCGGATTCCATCACGCCGACCCGGTCCAGGACGGGGAGTCCGTGCGCGCGGTACACGCTGTCACGGTGCTGCTGCCGCACCTCCTCGAGGCGGCCGCGCAGCCGCTCCATGGCGGCGCTCGAGACGTCGCGATCGCTCCGGTAATGGAGGCGGACGACAGGGACGCGCAGCACGCTCTCCGCGGCGATCTGCTCCGCTTCGTCGTCGGCGCTCGACGCGTCGCTCACGCGCGCCCGCTGGTACGCCTCCCAGCCGAGCCCCTCGATGGCCAGCTGGAGCTCGCCGGTCGCGAGCAGGGAATCCGGCTGATCCGCGCTGCGCTCGACGAACGTTGCGGGGGGGACTCCGCTGTCGGGATCGGCCAGCTCGAGGGTCAGCGCGCGCTCGGTCAGCCGGCGCGCGAACCCGGCTTCCGGGCCGGTCACCACGTAGTGATAGGTCGCGCGCTCGATGCGCTCCTCGTCGCGCTGCTCGACCGCGCGGGACACGAAGACCAGGACGGGGAAGAGCACCAGCGGGGCGACCACGGCGATCAGGATCGTCCGGGTGTCGCGCAGGAGGAGCT
>CAMCNM010000202.1 GCA_945876015.1 Gemmatimonas phototrophica | reverse complement strand
TTGGAACTGGTCCCTCGCGTTCGTCGCCGACCTGCCGGTGAGCGGTCTGGAGGTCGTGGACGCGCCGGTCGTGGAACCCGTGGTGTCCGGGCCCGCATGGCTGTCCGGCGGCGCGTTCGGCCCCGAGGGCAGCGCGCTCGCCACCGTGGCGGTGCTCGCCGCGGCCGCCTGGATCTGGCGCGGGTCGCGCCTGTCCGACGACGTTACTGGGTCATGACGCTCACCGCCGAGCAGCGAGAGATTCAGGCTCTCGCCCGCGAGTTCGCGGAGAACGAGATCCGCCCGCGCGCCGCGGAGTGGGATCAGGCACGCGCGCTCGACGACGCGGTCTTCGCCAAGCTCGCCGAGGTCGGCTTCCTCGGCATGACCATCCCGGAGGAGCACGGCGGGCTCGGCCTCGACCCCCTGACGTACCTCCTAGTGCTCGAGGAGCTGGCCTGGGGCGACGCGGCGGTCGCGCTCTCGGTGGCGGTGCACAACGGGCTCGTCGCTGCGACGGTGGTGCGCCACGGCACGCCGGATCAGAAGCGCGATCTCCTCCCCGCGCTGGCGAGCGGCGAGCGGCTCGGCGCGTTCGCGCTCTCGGAGCCGCAGGCGGGGAGCGACGTGGGCGCCGTCGCCACGGCCGCCACGCGGGACGGCGCCGGCTGGCGGCTCGCCGGCGAGAAGCGCTGGGTCACCAACGGCGCCCGGGCCGGGCTGGCGGTGGCGTTCGCCCGGACTGGCGACCGGAAGCTGGGGGCGTTCCTGGTCGAGCTTCCAGCCGCGGGCTGGACGCCGACGAACCGGGAGCTGACGATGGGGTTCAGAGGGTCGGAAACGGTGTCGGTCGAGCTGTCGGGGGTCGCTGTCCCGGGCACCCGTGTGCTGGGCGATCCCGAGTCCGGCTTCCGGATCGCGATGGAAGCCCTCGACCAGGGCCGGGTCGGACTCGCCGCTCAGGCCGTCGGCATCGCGCGCGCGGCGCTGGAGCACGCGGTCATGTACGCCCTCGGGCGCGAGCAGTTCGACCAGCCGATCGCTCGGTTCGGCGGGATCCAGGAGAAGCTCGCCGAGATGGCGAGGCGGGTCACCGCGGCGCGCCTGGTGACGCACCACGCGGGCGCCGCGATGGCCGAAGAGATCGGGTCCGGGCCGGACTCGCTCACCGCGCGGGCGGCGATAGCCAAGCTCACCGCGAGCGAGACGGCGAGCTGGGTCGCGGACGAGGCGGTCCAGATCTTCGGGGGCTATGGGTACATGCGGGACTACCCGGTCGAGAAGCTGATGCGGGACGCGAAGGGAACCGAGATTTTCGAGGGCACGAGCGAGATCCTCAGGCTGGTGATCGCGCGTGAGCTGCTCAGAGACCATCCATCCACCACGGACCGCCGAGTCACATGAATTACGAGCACCTGAAGGCCGAAGACCCCGAGCTGTACGAGGCGGTCCGCAAGGAAGCCATCCGCCAGTCGTCCGGGCTCGAGCTCATCGCCAGCGAGAACTTCGTCTCGCGCGCGGTGCTCGAGGCGGCGGGCACGGTGCTGACCAACAAGTACGCGGAGGGGCTCCCCGGGAAGCGCTACTACGGCGGGTGCGAGTGGGTGGACGTGGCCGAGAACCTGGCGCGCGACCGCGCCAAGGAGCTCTTCGGCGCGGAACACGCCAACGTGCAGCCGCACTCGGGCGCGCAGGCCAACATGGGCACGTACTTCGCGCTTCTGAAGCCGGGTGACGCGGTGCTCGGGATGAACCTGAGCCACGGCGGCCATCTCACGCACGGCTCTCCCGTAAACTTCTCGGGGATGATGTTCAAGATCTCCTCGTACGGCGTTCGCGAGAGCGATCAGCGCATCGACTACGACGCGCTCCGTGAGCAGGCGCTGCGCGAACGGCCAAAGATGATCATCGCGGGGGCGAGCGCGTATCCGCGCACGATCGACTTCAAGACGTTCGGCGAGATCGCGCGCGAGTCGGGCGCGCTGCTGATGACCGACATGGCGCACATCGCGGGCCTGGTGGCCGCGGGTCTGCACCCGAGTCCCGTTCCCCATTCGGATGTGGTCACGACCACCACGCACAAGACGCTGCGCGGGCCGCGTGGCGGCATGATCCTCTGCACCGAGCAGCACGCCAAGGCGATCGACAAGTCGATCTTCCCCGGTACGCAGGGCGGACCGCTCATGCACGTGATCGCCGCCAAGGCGGTCGCGTTCAAGGAGGCGCTCGCGCCCGACTTCAAGGTCTACGCGGGCCAGATCATGAAGAACGCGAAGGCGCTCGCCGATGGGCTCATGCAGCGCGGCTTCAAGCTCGTAAGCGGAGGCACCGACAATCACCTCGTGCTCATCGACCTGCGCGGCAGCCACGGCGAGCTGACCGGGAAGGATGCCGAGAACGCGCTCGAGCACGCCGGCATTACTGTCAACAAGAACACGGTGCCGGGTGAGACCAGATCCCCGTTCGTGACCTCCGGGCTCCGCATGGGTACGCCGGCGCTCACCACGCGCGGGATGGAAGAGGCGGAGATGGCCCAGGTCGCGGGGTGGATCGCGGAGGTGCTCGCCGCCCCGACCGACGAGGCGAAGATCCGCGGCGTGCGCGCCAAGGTGCTCGAGTTGTGCGAGGCGTTCCCGCTTTATCCCGAGCTCGCGGAGGCGCGATGAAGCCGCGCGGGTCGGTACGGTACCGCCGCCCGGGGAGCGGTTCCGGGGCTGGCGTCGGGTCGGCGCGTCGATAACATTCAAGCCCATGCCGGACCTGCAACCCGCCGAGGAGATCCTTCTCCGATTACAGGAGAAGAACCCGCGCTTTCACGCGAAAGCGTACCTCTTCCTGCTGTCCGCTCTCCATCACGTGATGGAAGAGCTGGACCGCCCGCGGCACATCACCGGCCAGGAGCTGGCGAGCGGTGTGCGGGAGTTGGCGATCGACCGGTACGGCCCGATGGCCCGGACGGTGCTCGAGCACTGGGGCATCCACGCGACGCAGGATCTGGGCGACATCGTGTTCGCGCTGGTGGACTGCGGCATCCTCATCAAGCAGGAGGACGACCGGAAGGAGGACTTCCGGGACGTCTTCGACTTCGAGGAGGCCTTCGAGCTGGGGTATCCCTGGGGCGCGAAGCCCTGAGGACTGCCGGGGGGCACCTGAGCCGCCCGTGACCGTCCGCGTCCGTCCTTTCGCCCGTGGGCTCGTCCCCGTCGCCACCGGGGAGGAGTCGTTCGCCTTCGACCGTCACTCCATCTCAGAGCTGGGCGTTCCCGAGGCCACCCTCATGGAGGCCGCCGGGCGGAGCGCCGCCGAAGTCGTGCAACGCCTCCATCCCCGCGGTGAGATCGTCGCCGTAGTGGGCGCGGGCAACAACGGCGGGGACGCGATCGTCGCGCTCCGCACGCTCGCCGCCTGGGGCCGCCGCGTGCGCGCGGTCGTGGTCGCGGATCGCGCTGAGCCGGATTCCCTTCTGCACGGCTGGAACGGACACCTCGTGCGCGACGACGTCGCGGGTGATGGTGCGTGGGAAATGCTCGCCGGCGCCGACGTCGTGATCGACGGCGTGCTCGGCACGGGCACCAGGGGCGCGCCGCGCGCACGCCAGGCCCGCGCCATCCAGGCGATCAACGCGGCAAGGGCCCCGGTCGTGGCGCTCGACCTTCCTTCGGGCGTGGACGCGGCGACCGGCGCGGTGACGGGCGAGGCCGTGCGCGCCGACGTCACGGTCGCGTTCGGATGGCCCAAGCTCGGCACGCTGATCGGGGACGGGCGCGTGCTGCGCGGCCGCCTGATCGTGGCAGAGATCGGATTTCCGCCGCTGCCCGACGGCCGGTTCGGCGCCGCGCTGATCACGCCCGCGTGGGCCGCGACGGCGCGTCCCAAGCGCGAGCCCGACACCCACAAGTACCGCGTCGGCACCGTGCTGGTCGTGGCGGGCCGCCCCGGAATGGCCGGCGCCGCGGTGCTCGCGGGGCGCGCCGCGCTGCGCGCGGGGGCGGGCCTCGTGTACGTCGCTTCCGCTCCCGAGAATCGCGTCGTGCTCCAGTCCGCCGCGCCCGAGGCCATCTTCGTGGACGCAACCGATCGGGACGCGGTCGCCGAGCGCGCCGCGGCGGTGGACGCGGTGGCCGTCGGGCCCGGGATTGGCACCGACGAACAGGGCGTGCGCGTGCTCACGACCGTGCTCGACGCGGGTGCGCAGCCGCTCGTGCTGGACGCGGACGCGCTCACGCTGCTCGCCGCCGGCCGGCCGCGCTCGCTCGAGGAGGTCGCCGCCGCGCGCCCGTCGCTGATCACGCCGCACTCCGGCGAGATGGAGCGGATCACCGGCCACTCGCAGAAGGAGATCCGCGCGCGCCGCGTCGAACTCGCGCGCGAATCCGCCACCAAGCTCGGCTGCACGGTGCTGCTCAAGGGGATGCCTTCGCTGG
>CAMCNM010000201.1 GCA_945876015.1 Gemmatimonas phototrophica | reverse complement strand
GGCCGCGGGCGGGATCAGCTCGGCGGTGGAGCGGGTGCGCGCACGCAACCGCCAGGGCCTTGCCATCGAAGTCGAAGTTCGAACGGATGCGGAGCTCGACGAGGCGCTCGCGCTCGGTGTCCACCGTATTCTGCTTGACAACATGGACGTGGCCGCGCTCCGCCGATCGGTCGAGCGCGCGAACCGGCTCGGCGCCAAGCGGCCCGAGCTCGAGGCCTCCGGCAACGTGACCCTGGCGACGATCTGTGACGTGGCCGCGACCGGTGTCGATCTCGTGAGCGTGGGCGCGCTGACCCACTCGGCACCGGTCGCCGATCTGTCGCTGCGCATGCGTTGAGCCTCCTCGACCTCTGGGAGGACGATGCGCCCTCGGCGTGGGCAGCGCGTTGGCGCGTGCCACGGCTCGAGGTCCATGGCTCGATCGGCTCCACCAACGACCGCGCCCGTGAGCTGGCCGAAGCCGGCGCGGAAGCGTACACGGTGGTGATCGCCGCCGAGCAGACCGCTGGACGCGGCCGCGAGGGACGCAGGTGGGAGTCGCTGCCCCGCACGGGCCTGTGGATGAGCGTGGTCGCTCCCTCGCTCAATGTCACGGCGCGCCCGCTCCTTCCCCTGCGCGCGGGTCTCGCCGCCTGCCGCGCGGTGGAGAGCGCCGCGCCCGGCGTGCGCGCGGGAATCAAATGGCCGAACGACGTGTTCATAGGGGGCCGGAAGGCGGGCGGCATCCTGTGCGAGGGTGGACCCAGCGCGATCGTCATCGGGATCGGCGTGAACGTGCGCAGGACCGCGCTTCCTACAGAGATCGCGGCGACCGCGACGTCGCTCGACGCGGAGTCCGGAGGATCGGTTGACCGCGCCGCTCTCGCGGGATTCATGCTCGACGAGCTGAGGGCATTGCTCGCCCCGCCGCTCGGCCTGGACGGCGAAGTCGGGCGTGAGGTCGAGGCGCGCGACATCCTGAAGGGCCGCGCGGTGACGGCGGGAACGGGCGAGACCGGCATCGCGCGCGGCATCGACCGCGATGGATCGCTCCGGGTCGAGGTGGCACCCGGCGAGGTGCGGCGGGTGGTGGCGGGAGGGGTTCGGATTCGGGAGGAGTGAGCGGCAGGCGGACCTGACTCGGAGGATCGGATGCGGCTCGTCGTGGACGTGGGGAATACGGAAACCGTGGTCGGCCTGATCGAAGGCCGCACGGACCTCAGGGCGCATTGGCGCGTGAGCACGCTGGTGCCGCGCACCATTGACGAATACCGACACCTGCTCGGCGCGCTGATTCGCGAGGCCGGGCAGAAGGTCCCGTCGTCCGCCGTGCTGGCCTCGGTCGTGCCCGACGCGACCGCGGTTCTCGTCCCGACGCTCAAGCAGCTGGTGGGAGGATCGGTCAGCGTCGTGGGGCCCGACTCGAAGCTCTCGATCCGGCTGGACGTGGAGGAGCCGCGAACCGTTGGAGCCGACCGCATCGTGAACACGCTCGCGGCGCGGGAGCTCTACGGCCGCGACACGATCGCGGTGGACCTCGGAACCGCGACCACCTTCGACCTCATCACGAAGGACGGGGTGTTCATGGGGGGCGTGATCGCGCCCGGCCTGTCCGCCGGGCTCGAGTGGCTCGGCCGCCGCACCGCCAAGCTGTCCCGCGTCGAGCTGGTCCCGCCCGTGGCCGCGATCGGACGGCGCACCGAGACGTGCATCCAGAGCGGGATCTTCTACTCCGCGGTGGACGGCGTTGACGGAGTCGTGCGGCGCATCATCGCCGAGTGGGGCCGGCCCGACCCATACGTGGTGGCGACCGGCGGCTTCGCGAGCGTGATCGGTCCCCACTGCGCGACCGTGCAGCACATCGAGCCGTTCCTGACCCTTTACGGACTCGCGATCGCGGGCGAGGAATTGGCCCGCGGCCAATAGCGGAGCAGCTGGGCTCGCGCCACTTCACAGAGGTGAGTGCCATGAAACGTTGGCCTGGCTCGATCGTTTGGGTCTCTCTCCTGGCCGTGGCTCTCGCTCCGCCGTCGAGGGCGGCGGCCCAGGCGGCCATCTCCCCACAGCCTCGATCCGCCCAGGTCAGCACGATCGCGGTGGCCATCGAGGTGGACGGAGTCCTGGACGAAGCGGTCTGGTCATCCGCACCCACCATCGGGGAGCTCGTTCAGCGCCAGCCTCGGCCCGGGGCGACGCCCAGCGAGAGGACCGAGATCAGGCTGCTGCGTGATCAGGACAATCTCTACATCGGGGTGATCGCGTACGATTCGGAGCCCGACCGTATCCTGGGGGCGCAGATGTCCCGCGACGCGAGCCTGGGCTCGGACGACCGCATCGAGATTCTCCTCGACACGTTTCGCGACCAGCGGAGCGCCTTCTACTTCGCGACGAACCCTTCGGGAGCCCTGGTCGATGGGCTGACGTTCGCGAACGGACAGCTCAACACCGATTGGGACGCGATCTGGGATGTCCAGACCAGCCGGACGGATGGGGGCTGGATCGCCGAGTTCGCGGTCCCGTTCAAGAGCCTGAGCTTTCCGTCGGAGGGCGTCGTTTGGGGATTCAATCTCTCTCGCGCCATCTACCGACGGCAGGAGGACCTCCGTTGGACGGGAGCGAGACTGGAGACCCAGTTCCTCCAGGTGTCGGAAGCCGCTGAGATCAGCGGCTTCGACGGACTCAGCCAGGGCATCGGGCTCCAGGTCCGTCCCTTCCTGGGTGGCCGCGTCTTGCACAGCGCCGCGACCGACGACAGCGAATTCACCTACAAGCCAGGCTTGGATCTTTCGTACCGCCTCATGTCGAACGTCACGCTGAACGGGACGATCAATACGGACTTCGGGGAGACCGAGGTTGACGCGCGGCAAATCAATCTTTCGCGGTTCTCGATCACGTTTCCGGAGAAGCGGGCGTTCTTCCGCGCGGATGCCGGCGTGTTCAACTTCGCCAGCGCGGGACCTGGAACGCCCGGGGGCATCGCGGGGACCGGCGCCGACGTGTTCCCGTTCTTCAGCCGGCGGATCGGACTGCTCGGTGGACAGGAGGTTCCCATCGATGCGGGTGGAAAGATCACCGGCAAGCTCGGCCGTGCCGAGGTGGGAATGATGGGCGTGCGCACGCGTGAGATGGATGGGCTGGCCGACACGGAGGGTCTGCTGGTCGGGAGGGCGAAAGTGGATCTCTTCGAGCAGTCCTACCTCGGCGTGCTCGTCACGGCAGGCGACCCTGCTTCCGGTGGCTCGAGCCAGACCTACGGAGCCGATGCGCGGTTCGCCACCTCGAGCCTCCTCGGAGGATCCCGCAATCTGGACGTGACCGGCTACGCGGCCAGGAGCGTGCGGGAAGGCGATTCGGGAGAGGATTGGTCATACGGGATCGCCGCCCGGTATCCCAACCACCGGTTCGACGGCCAGATCGTGCTGAGGGAGATCCAGGAGAACTTTGATCCCTCGCTCGGCTTCGTGCAGCGCTCGGGCGTCCGCCTGCTTCGGATCGCTGCGAGCTTCAATCCCCGGCCCGGGAATTTCCTCGGGATCCAGCAGATGTTCCACGACGCCTTCTACACGCGGTTCACGCGGCTCGAGGACGGCGAGGTCGAAAGCTGGGACCTCTACGTCACGCCGCTCGATTGGCATTTCAAGTCTGGCGACAGCCTGCACGGCGCGTTCGATTTCAATCCGACGTACGAGCGGCTCTTCGAGCCGTTCGCGATCTCGTCCGGCGTGATCCTGCCGGTCGGCGAATACCGGTTCACGCGATACAAGGGCACCATCTCCTCGGCGAACCGGCGGACGCTGTCGGGGAGTGTCGGTCTCACGTGGGGCAGCTATTGGTCTGGGAACGCGGAGCAGGTGACCGCCGCGCTGACCTTTCGAGTGCCGCCGAACTTCGCGGTCTCGGTGAACACCAATCAGACCTTCGCCGACCTTCCCGAAGGTGACTTCACGGCCAGGATCTTCAGCCTGAGCTCGAGCTACAGCGCGTCCCCCGTCCTGTCGTTCTTCACGCTGGTCCAGTACGACAATCGTTAGAGGAACCTCGGCTGGCAGAGCCGCGCGCGGTGGACGCTCCAGCCGGGGAGCGATCTCTTCGCCTCGTTTCACCAGGGATGGATCCACGAGGACCAAATCGGGGGCGATCGATTCCGCGCCCGGGACCGGAAGGCGTCGGTCAAGCTTCAGTACTCGCTCCGCTTCTAGCGTTCGCGCTCTCTCTCCCGGGGACGGCCGGTTTCGCTCATCTGGATTGGAGGCGGCTGGCCGTTCCTCTCCAGAACGAATCCGTGGCCTTGCCAGCCGCCCCGCCCCGCCCCGTATATTTTCCCCGCTTGATCAGGTTTCGGGCAAGCTCTCCCTTGGTACAGAAAACGGGGTCTCGCCTAGCTGCCCGTGGCAGAACCGCGTCTCGTCACGCTGGGCTGCGGAGAGCGAACGGAGCGATGAATAGCGACCGGCCGGCGGCGAAGGAGTCGGAAATATGGCCT
>CAMCNM010000200.1 GCA_945876015.1 Gemmatimonas phototrophica | reverse complement strand
GGCGTCTCCACGATCGCACTCGTCGGGATCCACAGATCCCCTTGCCGCTCTCGGTCCCTGCGCATTCCCATGGCCATGCGTCAATTTACAATTTCCCACTCACCGCCGCAGCCATCACAGCGCCTGGTTTTACCACGGGCAGCTAGGCGACCTCCTTCCGGAACAGGACCTCGACCTCGACCGCGCCCTTGGGACCCATCACCGCGATCTCGGCGGTGGGCCACGCCAGGTTGATGTCGCCCCGGATGTGCTTCGAGTTCATCACGTCGTAGGCCCCGCCGTAAGCCTTCCGGGTGATGACCGTGATCTTCGGCACGGTCGCCTCCGCGAGCGCGTAGAGCAGCTTCGCGCCGTGCCGGATGATCCCTCCGTGCTCCTGGCCCACCCCGGGGAGGAATCCGGGGACGTCCTCGAGCACCAACAGCGGGATGTGGAAGGCGTCGCAGAAGCGGACGAAGCGCGCCCCATTCACCGCCGAGTCGATGTCGAGCACCCCCGCCAGCACGGCGGGCTGATTGGCCACGATGCCCACCGCGTGGCCGCCGAGGTGGCAGAACCCGACGATCAGGTTGGCCGCGAACCCCGCGTGCACCTCGTAGAACCGGCCGTCGTCCACCACCCGGCCGATCACCTCGTGCATGTCGTACGGCTTGTTCGGGTTGTCCGGTACGACGTCGAGCAACCCCTCGTCCTGACGGTCGTACGGGTCGTCGGTCTCCCAGACGGGCGGCAGCTCGACGTTGTTCTGCGGGATGAACTCGAACAGCTCGAGCACGGCGGCGAGGCACTCGGGCTCGGAGTCGTGCGCGAAATGCGCGACGCCCGACCTGGTCGCGTGAACGTCCGCGCCGCCCAGCCCCTCCATGTCGATGTCCTCGTGCGTGACCGTCTTCACCACGTTGGGACCGGTCACGAACATGTAGCTCACGCCGCGCACCATGTAGACGAAGTCGGTGATCGCGGGCGAGTAGACCGCGCCACCGGCGCAGGGTCCCAGCACGACGCTGACCTGCGGGACCACGCCCGAGGCGAGCGTGTTGCGCAGGAAGATGTCCGCGTAGCCACCGAGCGAGACGACGCCTTCCTGGATGCGGGCGCCGCCGGAGTCGTTCAGGCCGAGGACGGGAGCGCCGTTCTTGAGGGCCATGTCCTGCAGCTTCACGATCTTCGCGGCGTGCGCCTCCGAGAGCGAGCCGCCATACACCGTGAAGTCCTGGCTGAACACGTAGACGAGCCGGCAGTGGATCGTGCCCCATCCGGTGACCACGCCATCGCCGAGGAACTGCTCGCCGTCCCCGAACCCGGCCGCGCGCGCGGCGCCGCGCCCGGTCACGAAGCGGTCAAGCTCGACGAACGAGCCCTCGTCGAGGACGAGGTCGAGCCGCTCGCGCGCCGACAGCTTGCCCCGCTCGTGCTGGGCCTTCGTGCGAGCTTCCCCGCCCCCCTGCTCGGATGCGCGGCGCAGCTCCGCCAGCCGCTCGAGCTTCTTCCGCATCGTCACGCGAGCAGCATCAGATGCCGCTCGCGGGCTGCGTCCCGGGGCACACCACCTGGAGGGGCGGGCCCTCCATCGCGGGCGGCTTCTCGCCGGGCAGCAGAACGGGCCTGCGGTCGATCAGCTCCGGACGCTCGCCGATGGCGATGGGCGTGAGCGTCGAGCCCTGCACGCACACCAGCCGATACCGCCGCACGACCTTCCCGCCGCTCAGCCCGAGGTCGCCGGTCGCACCCTGGAAGTCGTCGATCCTCTCGAGCGCCGTCGCGATGCTGGCCGGGGTGCGGGCTCCGCCCTTGAGCGCCTCGAGCAGAAGCGCGGTCGCGTCGTATCCCACCGCGGGCACCGGGCTCCGCAGCGTGCGGCGGTAGAGAGCCTCGTAGGCCTTCACCAGCGCCTGCTCTCCCGTGGACTCCGTCGTTCCAAGCGCATCCGGCGTCACCGAGACGACGCCGTCGGTGTGGCGCGAGCTCACCTTGCTCAGCACCTCGTCGCGCGTCCAGCCGGAGGTGCCGAGGATCCGGATGTTCAGCGTATCGAGGCCGAAGAACGTGATCTGCGGAGCCACCAGCTCGATGTCCGCGGTCGGGATCGGGAGCACCAGGGCGTCGGGGCGCATCGCGGCGATGGTCTGCATCTGCGCAGCGAAGTAGGTGGTGCCGCTCTGGTAGGTGGCCGCCGACAACACCTGCCCCCCCGCGCCCCGGAAGGTCTCGACGAACGCCGCCGCCTCTTCCTCGGACTCGATCCCGGTCGGATGAAGGATCGCGACCCGGCGCAAACCCGACCCCACGGCCCAGCGCGCGAGCTGGCGCGGGCCTTCCACGTCAGACGCCCCGAGCGTGTACACGTTCTGGGCACCCGAGACCGGGTCGGGCGCGGTCGGCGAGATGATCGGGATGGGCAGCGTACGCGCGGCCACGGCGGCCGACAGCTCCGGGCCGTCGAGCGGACCCACGACGACGATCGCGCCGGCCTGCTCGAGCGCCCGCATTCCGGCGGCGGCGCCTTCGGGCGTGCCGCGGTCGTCCTGCACCACGATCTGCGTCCGGCCACCGAGCGGCATCGCCGCGGCGGCGGCGCGGATCCCCTCCTCGATCAGGTATCCAAAGCGCGCCAGCGAGGGAGGTCCGGATTTCGGGAGCAGCACGCCGACGATCGTGATCGGTCCGGTCAGGCCGAGCGCCTCGTCCACGCGGCGGTCGAGCACCGCGCGGCTCAGGTCTGCGTCGGGCCCGATGGCTCCGGCGGCCAGGGCGTCATCGGCGCTGGCGCGCGCCTGGTCGTCGAAGCCGCCGTTGTAGAGAGCGCGCGCCCGGGCGGCGAGCAGCGCGGCGCGGAAGGGGTGGTTGGAAGAGAGCCCGTTGATCCGGGTGGTGAGATCCGCCGCGGTGAGCGACGCGGCCGCGCGCCGCACCATGTCTACCGCGGCGACGAGCTCGGCGCGCGCGTCGGTGCGGAGGGACGTCAGCCGATCGATCGCGCCGACCGGGTCGGCGTCCTTGAGCCTCGACTCGCCCTGCAGGAGGCGGAGCGGCGGAACGCGCGGGTCGTTCTGCGGCACGAGACGGATCCAGCGCTCGGCGAAGGCGTCGGCCTCGCGCCAGCTCGACTCCGCGAACGCCACGTCCACGAGGAGACGGAGCGCGCGGCCGGACACGGGCGCGCCCGGATACGTGTCCACGATCTCCTGGGCGGCCGTGCGCGCTTTCGCGAGGTCGCCCACCGCGATCGCCTCGCGCGCCTCCTCGAAGCGGCGGGAAGCGGCCACCTCGGCCGAGCGCGACGGCCGCTGGGGCGAGAGCACCGGGTCCACGAGCGCTTCGGCTCCGCGCGCCCCACCGGAGCCCATCGCGCAGCTTCCCGTCACGAGGGCGAGGACGAGGGCCAGCAGTGGTACCCAGATACCGGCACGCCCGGACGCGATGGGCGTCCGGGCGTGCGGTTTACTGCTATAGAACCTGCTCATGCGAGCCTGATCGCTCCTGGTGTCAGCTCTCCCCGGGCTTCTCGTCCCCGCTCACCGCCCCGGCCATGGCATCCGTACCCGCCTCGGCAGCCGGAGCTTCACCACCCTCGGCAGCCTCCTCGGGCGCGGGCGTGGCCACCTTGCCCGGCTTCCGCTCGGGCTTGGTCAGCGACTCGAGCAGGATGCGACGGTTCGCCGCGTCCGACTCGATCACGCGCAGGTCGAGCGGGTCGCCGGCGTCGAAGTATTCCTCGAGCCGGTTGGCGTCCTCGACGCCGCTGTGCGACGCGGGCACGAAGCCCTCGATGTCGTCGCCCAGATCGACCACCACACCCTTGTCCTGCACACGGACGACCTTGCCGGCGCTCTCGACACCCGGCACGAACCGCTCCGAGATCTGAGGCCACGGATCGTCCGTGATCTGCTTGATGCCCAGGCTGATGCGCTTGTTCTCCGCATCGACGTCGAGCACCATCACTTTCACTTCTTCGCCCTTCTGGACCACCTCGGACGGGTGCTCGACGCGGCGCGTCCAGCTCATGTCCGAGACGTGGACGAGGCCGTCGATGCCCGACTCGATCTCCACGAACGCGCCGAACGAGGTCAGGTTCCGGACCACGCCGCCCAGCACCGTTCCCGTGGGATACTTCACGGGCAGGGCCAGCCACGGATCCTCCTCGATCTGCTTCATGCCGAGCGAGATCTTCTCCTCGTTCGGATCGACCTTGAGCACGACCGCTTCGATCTCGTCACCGATGGTGACCAGCTTCGAGGGGTGCCGGATGTTGCGCGTCCAGCTCATCTCGGAGATGTGCACGAGGCCCTCGACGCCCTTCTCCAACTCGACGAACGCGCCGTAGTTGGTGATCGAGACAACCTTGCCGCGGATGCGCGAGCCGACCGGGTACTTCTTGTCGATGTCCGTCCACGGATACGGCAGGAGCTGCTTGAGGCCGAGGCTGATGCGCTCCCGGTCCCAATCGATGTCGAGCACCTTGATGTCGA
>CAMCNM010000199.1 GCA_945876015.1 Gemmatimonas phototrophica | reverse complement strand
AGTGATGGGGGGCGCTGACGCCTGGTAGCGGAAGGGGGCCAGGGACGTCGCGTGGCGGGGGCTCGGATGCGAAGCATCCGGAGCGCAGTGAGACGCGAAGCGTCGAACGGAGCGCCCCCCGCAAGCGATGTTCCTGGCCCCCTGGAGCGGGTCAGCCCAACGACCTACTCCCGTCCCGCAGCGACTCCAGCTAAAGTCCGCGCCACATTCTCGACGTGATAAGCCTCGATCACGTCGCGCACCTTGATGTCGTTGAAGTTCGCGATCGAGATCCCGCACTCGAACCCGTCGCGCACTTCCTTCACGTCGTCCTTGAAGCGCTTGAGCGCCCCGAGGTCGCCGTCGTAGACGACCATCTGGTCGCGGATCACGCGCACCTTGGCCTTGCGGTCGATCACGCCCTCGGTGACGTAGCAGCCCGCGATCATGCCCACGCCCTTGATCTTGAAGGTCTGCCGCACTTCGGCCGCGCCGAGAATGGTCTCCTTCTTCTCGGGGGTGAGCATGCCCTCGAGGGCCGCGCGCACGTCGTCGACGGCGTTGTAGATGACCTCGTACAGCTTGATCTCGACGCCGTCGCGCTCGGCGAGCTGGCGGGACTTGGCGTCAGGCCGGACGCCAAACCCCATGATGATCGCGCCCGAGGTCTCCGCGAGGAGCACGTCGGACTCGTTGATCGCGCCGACCGCGCGGTGCAGAATGTCCACCTGCACCTCGTCGTTGCCCAGCTGCTCGAGCGCGTCCGCGACGGCCTGGACCGAGCCGTCCACGTCGCCCTTGATGATGAGTGGGAGCACCCCGCTGGACTCGCCCGCGGCGACCAGCCGAGAGAAGTCGCCCAGCTTCATGCCGCGCTCCTTCACCCGCATCTGCTTCTCGCGCTCCATGCGCTGGCGGGTGATCGAGATCTCCGACGCCTTGTCCGCCGCCATGACCTGGAACAGGTCTCCCGCCTGCGGGACGCCGCTGGCGCCCAGCACCTGCACGGGGATGCCCGGGGTCGCGGCCTTCACCTGCTTGCCGCGCTCATCGAGGAGCGCGCGCACGCGGCCGGCGTGGAAGCCGACCAGGAAGTCGTCACCGACCTTGAGCGTGCCGCGCTGCACGAGCACGGTCACAACCGGACCCTTTCCGATGTCCAGCGCCGCCTCGATCACGGTGCCTTGGGCCTCGCGGTCCGGGTTCGCCTTGAGCTCCAGCATCTCCGCCTGGATGAGGATCTTCTCGAGCAGGTCGGGGATCCCCATCCCGGTCTTGGCCGAGATCTCCGAGGACATGACCTGGCCGCCGAACTCCTCCACCTGCACGTCGTGCTGCAGGAGGCCCTGGCGCACCTTGTCGGGCTTCGCGGTCGGCAGATCCACCTTGTTGATCGCCACGATCATCGGCACGCCGGCGTTCCGGGCGTGACTGATCGCTTCGATCGTCTGGGGCATCACCGAGTCGTCGGCCGCCACCAGCAGGATGACGATGTCCGTCACGTCGGCGCCGCGAGCGCGCATGGCCGTGAACGCGGCGTGGCCGGGCGTGTCGAGGAACGTGACGCTCCGGTGATCCGGCAGCTCCACGTGATAGGCGCCGATGTGCTGGGTGATGCCGCCCGCCTCGCCCGCCACCACGTTCGCGTTGCGGATCTTGTCGAGAAGCATCGTCTTGCCGTGATCGACGTGGCCCATGACGGTGACCACCGGCGGACGCGGCTTCATGTTCTCGGGGCTTTCTTCTTCCTCGTCCTGCTCCTGATCGCCGCCGACGTACTCCTCCTCACGCACCGCCTTGAAGCCGAACTCGTCGAGCAGCATCTCGATCTGATCGAAGTCGAGGCGCTGGTTGATCGTGACCATGAGGCCGAGGTTCTTGAACGCTGAGCCGATGATCGCAGTCGATGAGACGTCGATCAGCTCAGCCAGCTCGGCGACGGTGAGGAACTCGTTCACGCGAACAGTCTTGGCTTCGCGGTCCGCCTCCTCCTGCGCCTCCATCTCGGCGAGCTCGGCCTCCTCGCGCGTCGGTCCCCCACCACCCTTCCGGCGGCGCTTCTTGCCACCGCTTTTGATCTCGGCCATCACGCGGGTGATGTTGTCCTGCACCGCTTCCTGGTCCACCCGTTGCCGCTTCTTTCCCTTCTTCTTGTCCTTGGGGCCTTGCTTGCGGCCTTCGGGCGTGTATCCCCCCGCCTGAATGCGCACGGTACCGGCCGGTCCCGCGCTCGCCGCGGGGACAGGCTTGGTCTTGATTCGGCGACCCCCGGCCGCCTCTCCCGCAGGTCCGCCGCGCCGGGCAGGCTGCGGACGCTCGTCGCTCTCGGCACGCGCAGGCATCGGGAAGGTGAACGGATCGGGAGCCCCTGCGGGCTCCGTATTCGCGCCGGGCCTCTGGGCGCGCTTGGCGGCGGCGGCACGCGCCGCTTCGGCAGCTGCGGCGAGCTCGTCGGCCACGCGTGCCATCATCAGAGGGCGCGCTCGCGCCGCCGGGACGGGCGCCTCGGGCGCGGCTTCGGAATGCGCCGGCGCCGACTCAGCTTCCGGCTTGATGGTGCGCTTCACCGCGCGCTTGGCGGGCTTCGCCTCCTGCTCGGCTTCGGGCTCCGGCTCGGGAACCGGCTCGGGCAGGGCCGCCTCGACCTTTTCCGGCTCGGGCGGCGCGGCCTCTTCGGGCTCGTCGACCTTGGGGCGACGGCGCCGGCGCGGACCCACCGCCGCGTCCTCGACCGCCGCTTGCATCGCTTCGGAAGCGTCCTTGGCGCCGGACCGGCGCCCGCGCTCCATGCGTGCGATGACCTTGGCCTGGTCCGCCTCGCTCACCTGCGCGGACGCGCCCTTTACGGCGATCCCCATCTCCCGCAGGAGCTGGAGAAGCGCCTCGGTCTCCACCTTCAGGTCTTTGGCTAGCTCGAGTACCCGCATCGTTTCCTACTCGCCTCCACTCGCGACTTTCGATCCATCTCGATCTTCGCCGAGGTGGCGGAGCATCGGGTCCGCGAAGTCCCCACGCGTGATCGCAACCGCCGACAGCGGCCCCGCTCCGAGAGCGGCCCCGAGGGCTTCCTGTCCACCCACCTGACGTCGAGGAACGGGCCGGTGCTCGAGCAGGCCCGTGATCTTCTTGAGCTGGGCCGCGGACGCATCGTCCGCGATCAACACCAGACGGGCGCGGCCTTCGCGCAGGGCGCGGCGGGTGGCGTCCACTCCCCGCTCGACGGCACCTGCCCGTTGAGCCAGCCCGAGCAAATCGAGGGCCTTCTTCTCACTCGTCATGTCGACCACCGGTACCGCCGTGCCCCCGACTACGGGGCCTCCGACGATTCGGCCGAACCTTCCGCGGATGAAGTCGCGGCCGCTCCGTCCTTCTTGGCGGCCGGGACCTCGTCGTCATCCTGCCCATCACCCTCGACGACGGTCAGCTCGTCGATGATCGAGAGCAGCTTGTCGGCATCCGCCTCCGTCAGGCCCGCGATGCCCACGAACTCTTCGCGCTCCAGATCGATGATGTCGAGAAACGTATTGTATCCGGCGGCTTCCAGAGCGGCCAGAGCGGTTTCCGCGAGGTCGAGCTCGGAGAGCGGGAAGTCCGCCATCTCGAGCGTGTCTTCCTCGCGGTTGCCGAAGAGCGACAGATCAGCGCCCTTCTCGAGCCACTCGCGCGAGCCGTACAGGTCGATCTGCCAGCCGACCAGCTGCGAGGCCAGACGCACGTTCTGGCCGTTCCGGCCGATCGCGAGCGAGAGCTGGTCCTCGTCCACGATCGCCGTGATGACCTGACGCTCGTTGTTGCTGATCACTTTGGCGACGCGAGCTGGCGCGAGAGCGCGGCGCGCGAACACCTCGGTATCGGGATGCCAGGGCACGATGTCGATGCGCTCGCCCCCGAGCTCGGAGACGACGGCCTGCACGCGCGAGCCCTTGAGGCCGACGCACGCGCCCACCGGGTCGATGGAATCGTCACGGCTCGACACGGAGATCTTGCTCCGCCCGCCCACTTCGCGCGCCAGCTCCCGGATCTCGACAATACCCTGGTAGATCTCGGGGACCTCGAGCTTGAAGAGCGCGGCCACGAACAGCGGATCAGCGCGCGAGAGGATCAGGCGCGGACCCTTGGGCGTCTCCTCCACCTTCTTGAGGACGGCGCGGATCGGATCGCCCTGACGGAAGCGCTCGCGCGGATTCTGCTCCTTCCAGGGGATGATCGCTTCGGCGTCGCGTGCGCGGTTCAGCATCACCACGATCTTGCCGCGCTCGATCTGCTGCACCTCGCCCGAGAGGAGCTCGCCGACGCGGTCGTTGAACTCTTCGCGGATGCGCTGCCGATCGCCCTCGCGGACGCGCTGCACGATGCGCTGCTTGACCGCCATGACGGCATTGCGGCCGAACTGGGTGAAGTCGGTCGGAATCTCCATCACGTCGCCGACCTCGAACCCCTCGTCGTCCCAACGCGCTTCTTCCAGCGAGATCTCGGAGGAGGGATCCTCCA
>CAMCNM010000198.1 GCA_945876015.1 Gemmatimonas phototrophica | reverse complement strand
GGGTCCGGACGGCAACCGCCGTCCGGACCCTTCTCACATCAGCCACCGGCCATGTTCGACAACCTGCGCGACGCCTTTCGCGAGGCCGTCGCCAACTTCAAGGAAGAGCTGAACCGGGACGAGGTCCCCGAAGTCGTGGACCGCCTCTTCCTCGGCATGAAGCACGAGCTGAACGAGGCGCACGAGCTGCTCGCGGGCCTCGAGGAGCAGATCGAGCAGGCACGCGCGCAGGTCAGGAAGGATCAGGACGAGGAGGCCCTGTACCGACGCCGCGGCGAGATGGCGAGCAAGGTCGGCGACGGGGAGACCGCGCGCATCGCGCTCGAGTTCGCCGTGAAGAGCGAGCGTCGCCGCATCGTGATCGAGCGAAAGATCGTGGCGCTGGACGAGGAGCGCCGGGTCCGCGTCGTCGAGATCGAGGAGATGACGGTCCACTTCACCGAAGCGCAGCAGAAACGGGACGACCTCGCCGCCACGGCCGGCTCGAGCGACACGAACGACGCGATCCGCGCAGCCGACGAGATATTCGAGGAGCTGGATCGCATGGCCGGGGATGTGGACGAGCCCGGGGGCACACGAGCCGCGAGCGACGCATACCGTCCGTCCAACGCGATGGACGATCTGGAGCGGGAGTTCCGGGAGCTGCGCGTCGATCCCTGGGCTCCGGTTCCGCGCAGGGAGATCGATCCGGACGCGGCGCTCGAGGAGCTCAAGCGACGGATGCAGCAGTCCGATCCCGAGTAGGGCGGGACAGCTATTCCCGCTCGGGTGCCTCGCCCACCTCGGTCGCGAAGCCCCGGAAGAACAGACGGCCCGCGCACTCTCCCGCCAGGAACAGGATGTCGTCGCGCGCGCGGCCCTGACCGGCGGCTTCCGTTTCGGGGGGCCGCTCCCCCAGCTCGTCCACGACCAGGAACCAGCGCCGCCCGTCCTGCTCGCCCAGGTAGACGGCGAGCCCCTCCTCCCCCTTCTCGCGCAGGGTCGGCGCAGCGGCGTCTTTCATCCCGTGCACCAGACCGGCGGGGAAGCGGATCCGCGCCGGATCCTCGGTGACATCGAGCACGACGAGGGGGCGGAGCCGGGCCGGACGGTCGTCCCCGGAAGGGATCCAGACGAGGGCACCCCGGCTTCCGCCCGCCAGGTAGACCACCCGCCACAGGGGAAGGGCGAAGCGGGACCGTTCGCCGTCGCCCCCCCAGACCGCGAACGCCGTTCGGGGGGCCTTGTCGGCCTCGTCCCGCTTTCGGAGGTATTCCCCCAGATCGATGATGTCGTCCACCCTTCACGATACCCGGGCCGGAGGGGGACTCCAAGGCTCGGGAAGGACGGGGTAGTCGGACCCGCCCCTCACCCCCTAGATTCCGCCCCTCTCCCGGCATGGGGCCGGAACTGGACCACCCGCACGCATACCGCCATGCAGAACTGGATTGGCATTGGGATCTGGATCGTCCTCGGAGCCCTCATCGCCCTCGGAATGAAGGCCGTCATCTCGCGGCCCGAGGAGACCGAAGGCCACACCGCGGTGCTGGCCGCCCTCGGCGCGTTCGCCGCGGTGATCGGCGGGATGCTCGGGGTCGGGATCGGGGAGTTCTTCGATCCCAAGGCGCTCAGCGTCGGCGGCATGTTCGGCGCGGTACTGTTCGCCACGTTCTTCTCGTGGCTCTACCGCTGGGGAATCCGCGCTCTGATCTAGACGTTTCGCATCAGAGCGGGGGGACGTATGGCCGACGCACTGAAGTACGCGATCAACGAACGAGCCCGCTTCAAAAGCGAGCTGTTCGATTTTCTCCGCATCCCCTCGGTCAGCGCGAAGAGCGAGCACGACGCCGACACGCGACGCGCCGCCAACTGGCTCGCCGAGAACCTCCTCCGGTCCGGCCTCAAGGTCGAAGTCCTCGAGACCCCCAAGCATCCGGTCGTACTCGGTGAGTGGAGGGGTGCGGGCAAGGATGCCCCCACCGTTCTGATCTACGGCCACTACGACGTGCAGCCCGCCGAGCCCCTCGACGAGTGGAGCTCACCCCCGTTCGAGCCCGAGGTGCGCGACGGCAAGGTGTTCGCGCGCGGCTCCGCGGACGACAAGGGCCAGATCTTCATGCACGTGAAGGCACTCGAGTCCGCGCTCGCGGACGACGGCACGCTCCCGGTCAACATCGTGTTCCTGGCCGAGGGCGAGGAGGAGATCGGCTCTCCCTCGCTCGTGCCGTTCGTCGAGAAGCACAAGCAGCGGCTCGCCGCGGACGTGGTGGTGATCAGCGACTCGGCGATGTTCGACGAGGGGCTGCCCTCGCTGCTGTTCTCGCTGCGCGGGCTCGCGTACTTCGAGCTCAGGGCGCGCACCGCGAAGACCGATCTGCACTCCGGCGCCTACGGCGGCGCGGTGCCAAACCCTGCGACCGCGCTGGCCCAGATCATCGCGAGCTTCCACAACAAAGACGGACGGATCACGATCGACGGGTTCTACGACGACGTGGTCGCGTGGGACGAGAAGACGCGCGCGCAGATCAGGAGCCTGCCGTTCGACGAGGAGGACTTCCGCAAGGGAGTGGGCGCGACCGCGCTCAATGGCGAGAAGGGCTGGTCGGTGCTCGAGCGCCTCTGGATCCGCCCCACCTGCGAGGTGAACGGCTTCCTCGCGGGATACACCGGCGAGGGTGCCAAGACGGTGCTTCCGGCGAAGGCCATGGCGAAGGTGAGCTTCCGCCTGGTGCCCGATCAGCGTCCGGAGAAGGTCCGGAAGCTCCTCGAGGCGCACCTGAAGAAGGTCACCCCACCGGGCGTCGAGGTCGAGCTGCTGGAGCACCACGGCGGCCTGCCGTGGAAGACGGAGGTCGGCGGGAAATACCTGGAGGCCGCGTCGGTCGCGCTCGAGGAAGCGTTCGGCACCAAGCCGGTGCTGCAGGGCGAGGGTGGCTCGATCCCGATTGTGGTCGAGTTCGAGCGGATACTGCACGCTCCGGCCTTGATGGTCGGCTTCGCCCTTCCAGGCGCGAACATGCACGCGCCCGACGAGTGGTTCCCGATGGAGAACTTCGAGAAGGGAATCGGCGCGCTGCTCCGGCTCTACAACGAGCTGGGGAAGCGCTGAGCGGTCAGCTCTCGGAGTGCCTCGCCGCAAGGACCGCCAACGGAAGCGTCGAGGCTGCGGCCACCAGCGTCAGGATAGGATAGCCCCAACCCTGCACGACCGCCCCGGACAGCGCTCCGGCCGTCGCTGCCGCCAGACCCATCGTGAGGTCGGAGAGCCCCTGCACGGAGAGACGGAGCGTCGCGGGAACCGACTCGCTGAGCAGCGTCGAACCCGCGACCATCGTGCCCGACCAGCCCAGACCCAGCAGCGAGAGACCGATCGATAGCCGGGAAGAGTCGTGCCCGGCCGTTCCCGCGACCGCGCACGCGAGCAGCAGGACGACGATGGAGCCGAGGATGACGGGCCGGCGACCCAACCGGTCCGTGAGCCATCCGATCACGGGCGCGAACGCGAACATGCCCGCGATGTGAAGGCTCAGCACGATTCCCACGATGCGGAGTGTCGTGGGCGCGTCGTGTCCCGCTCCGCTGATGTGCACCGGGGTCATGGCCATGACGCCGACCATGACCAGATGTCCCACCGCCGTCGCCGCGATGCCGAGGCGAGCCGCCGGCAGCGCGATCACCGACCTGAACGCCGCACCCAGGCCGACCGTGTGTGGCGGGGCCGCGGCCTCCGTGGTCTCCCCGCGGCTCTCCATCGCCAGCCGGAGGGGATCGGGGCGCATGAACAGCATCAGCCAAACCACCGCGACCGCGAACAGGACGGCGGAGAACGCGAAGGGCGCGGCGAGTGCGGGCATGTATCCGGCGAGTGAAGTGCCGGCCAGCGGTGCGAGGTTGGGCCCCGCCACCGCGCCCAGCGTCGTCGCCCAGACGACCAGCGAGAGGTGGCGCCCCCGCGCCGCCGCGGGCGCGAGATCCACCGCCGCGTAGCGGGCCTGATAGCCGGCGGTCGAGCCGGCCCCGAAGAGGAAGAATCCGCCGAAGAGCAGCGGGATCGACCCGGTCATCGCCGCCGCGATCACGACGCCCCCTCCCAGCGCAGCGACCGCGTACGCCGCGGCCAGGCTGGGCCGCCGTCCGCTGCGGCGAACGATCCGCGTGGCCGGCACCGCGAGCAGCGCGGCCCCGACGACCGACGCGCTCTGCGCCAGCCCGGACAAGGCGACGCCCACCATCTCGGCGCTGAGGAGCGCGCCGACCGAAGCACCGATCGCCGTGCCGACCCCGCCGAGGATCTGGGTGACAAAAAGGACGCCGAGGGTCCGGCGCTGGGCACGGTCGAGGATGTCCGGTGGAGACACCAGCTTCCTAGCTGTGATTGCTAAGGACGTTGTTCACTGAGCTCCGACGAGCGCAGGCTGGAGATGACTAGTCAACCATCCCAGCTCGCCGGAGGTCTCAGTGAACATCCACAAGAATGCGCGGCTCGTGGTCG
>CAMCNM010000197.1 GCA_945876015.1 Gemmatimonas phototrophica | reverse complement strand
TTCCGTCCTCCTGAGGCTCTCCAGATCGCGGTTGAATGCTTCAGGCCATATTTCCGACTCCTTCGCCGCCGGCCGGTCGCTATTCATCGCTCCGTTCGCTCTCCGCAGCCCAGCGTGACGAGACGCGGTTCTGCCACGGGCAGCTAGGTCAGGAGCGGCGTCGAGATCCCCGGCTCGGCACGTCCCGTAACTCGCTTGTACATCGAGCCATACCGGGGGTGGGAGTCGAACCCACAAGGGTTTGCACCCTGGGGGTTTTAAGCCCCCTGCGTCTGCCGTTCCGCCACCCCGGCCCTACAGCTTCTTCGAGAGACCCTTCCGGGTCAGCACCACTTTGACCTTGTCCACACAGTAGCTACGCGCGAACGGCGAAGTGCCCCACACGCCGACGTAGACGTAAAGGTTCCCGTCGGCGTCCGACCTGGCCTCGGTCGTGTACGTCTTCCGCACGAACTTGTAGCCCTGGTCGGTCGCCTGGCCATTGCCGGTGTCGCCCTGCGGCGCGGGGACCCCGGCCGCGGCGGGAGACGTCGGAGCCGCACCGGCGACGATCTGCCAGAGATTCGCGCTTCCGAAATCCGCGGTCCCGAGATCGAAGGCGACGTATACCGTATAGAGCTGGTCCGCCTCCATCGAGTATTTTCGCTCGATCCAGATTTTTCCCTGGCTGTTCACGTTCTCGAGGCGGAGCCGCACGGACTGCGAGCCGTCACTCGCGCGCTCGGACGAGGGCACGACCTCCCACAGGTCGGTGGGATTCGTGAGATCCCTCCCACGTGCGGTCCAGTCGGCGAGACCGAACTCGAACGTGAAGGTATCGTCGAACTCGGGCGCGACGACGAAGTCGAGGCCGTGCCGGTCACAGCCGGTCAGGCTCGCGAGACAGGAAGTGGCGACAAGGAACCGGGCGGAGGCTTTGGGGAAGCACATGGCGGGAGTCCATCGGGGGTGAGTCGCAGGACTTCCCGAAATGTAATCAACTTCTGAGAGGGGATCCCCTGACGCCCGAGCGATACCATCGCCTACGCGCGGTGCTCGATCTACGGCAACCCGACCTGACCGTCCTGATGGACGAGGTCCACAAGCCGCACAACCTGTCGGCCATCCTCAGGAACTGCGACGCGGTCGGTGTGCTCGAGGCCCACGCGGTGCCGCCCCAGGGCGGACTCGACATTCCGGACGGGAGCTCCGCGGGCACGTCCAAGTGGGTGTCGGTGCGGCGCCACCGCGACCTCGACGCAGCGGTGACTGCCCTGAGGGCCGACGGCTTCAGGATCGTCGCGGCGCACCCGACCGCAGGCGCCAAGGATTTCCGGAAGGTGGACTACACGGCCCCGACCGCGTTCCTGCTGGGCTCCGAGCTCCGCGGCATCAGCGACGAAGGCCTCGCGCTCGCCGATCAGTGCGTGGTGATCCCGATGGTGGGGCTGGTCCGCTCGCTCAACGTGTCGGTCGCGACCTCGCTCCTGCTCTTCGAAGCCTTCCGGCAGAGACAGGCGGTGGGGATGTACGATCGCCCGCGCCTGGATCCCGAGCGGTACCGGACGCTGCTGTTCGAGTGGGCGTATCCGCGTCTGGCTAGGCGGCTCAGGGACGAGAAGCTCCGCTATCCTCCGATCCGGGAAGACGGATCCGTCGATCCGGCCCTGCTGCCGCGCTGATCGCTACGGAGCGAGACGCTCGACCTTCCAGCTATTCCCTGCCCCTGGCCCTGCCCGGCGATACGCGAAGCGGTCGTGCAGCCGGTCGGGCTTCCCCTGCCAGAACTCGACGCGCCGAGGCACGATGCGGAGCCCGCCCCAGTGCGGGGGGCGCGTCACGGACTTGCCCTCGAAGCGCGCGGTGACCGCGGCCACCTCCGCGAGCAGCACCTCGCGGTTCTCGATCACTGCGCTCTGATCCGAGGCCCACGCGCCGATCTGGCTCCCGCGCGGTCGGGTGGCGAAGTACTCGTCGGACTCAGCGTCGCTCACGCGCTCGACGTCGCCCTGCACACGCACCTGCCGCTGGAGCTTCTCCCAGAAGAACGTGACCGACGCTCTGGGGGTCGCCCCGAGCGCCCGTCCCTTGGACGAATTCAAGTTCGTGTAGAACACGAACCCACGGTCGTCGCGCGCCTTGAGGAGAACCATGCGCGCGTCGGGATACCCGTCGCCGTCCACGGTCGAGAGGCAGCACGCCTCGGGCAGCTCGGCCCCACTCGTCTCGCGGGCGACCTGGAACCAGCGGTCGAACTGCAGGAGCGGGTCCGCGCCCATCTCGTTCATTTCCATGAGGGTCTCAAGCTAGCGGTCGGCCGAGCTGAAAGCGCAGCGACTCCTCGATTCCGTCGAACAGGAACCCATACCCAGCTTCGAGCAGGCGCGCGGGACGGGCGCGCTGGCCGTAGAGCAGCGTCTGCTCCCCCATCTCGCCCATGCCGAGCTTGATCGCGAGCGCGGGCGCGGGGATCATCGTGGGCCGGTCCAGCACCCGCCCGAGAACGTCGGTGAAGGCGGCGTTGGTGACCGCGTTCGGAGCGCACGCGTTGACGGGACCGGAAAGCTTTTCGTCCATGAGCGCGTGCAGGATGATCCCCATCATGTCGTCCATGTCGATCCAGGGGAGAAACTGCTTGCCGCTTCCCAACCGTCCACCGAGCCCCAGGCGGAACGGGATCAGTACCTTGCCGAGCATGCCTCCCGCGGCGCTCAGCACGGGACCGGTGCGGAGGTTCACCACCCGCACGCCGGCCCCCTTCGCGCGCCGCGTCGCGTCCTCCCAGGCCTTCACGACATCGGCGAGGAACCCCTTCCCCGGCTTGGCGTCCTCGGTCAGAACTTCGTCGCCCCGGTCCCCGTAGTACCCGACCGCGGACCCGCTCACCAGGGTGCGCGGTCCGTTCTCGTGCATCCCGGCGATCGCACCCGAGATCAGTGTGGTGCCCTTCACCCGGCTCTCGAGGATCCGCTTCTTCTTCTCCGCGGTCCAGCGCGGCAGCTGGACGATCGGCTCACCCGCCAGATGGACGACCGCATCGACGCCGCGGAGGCCCTCGGCGTCGATCTCGTTCTCGTCCGGATTCCAGTAGATCGCGCCCGGTACCTTCTCCGCTTCCTCGCGGCTGCGCACGAACGGCACCACGCGATGCCCACCTGCGGTGAGGAAGCTCTCGAGCGACGTGCCGATCAGCCCGTGGCCGCCCGTGAGCGCTACGGTGAGCCGGGGACGACCCTGCCAGCGGCCGTGGAGGGTCAGATCGTGCATGAGCCGCCCCTGCCGGAACGCGAACGTGCGCTCGAGGTCGGGCTGGACGAGTGCGCCCGCGCCGGGTGTCGCGCCCGCGTCCCACTCGATCTCGTCCAGCACCCGCGTACCGCCCTCGCCGTCGGGCTCGAAGTGGTGCTGGTGCACCCAACGCTTGAACGGACCCTCGACCTGCTCGTCGGTGAACCGGCGGCCTTCCTCGAACTCCCGATGGCGCGCGCGCCAAGTGAACCGGGCGGGACCCTTGGCGATGTCGAACAGCACCTCGTCACCGTCCCGGATCGTGCCCTTCCGCTCGCGCACACGGATGTCCGCCCAGGGCGGGGCCAGGCGCTCGAACGCACCGGCACGCGTGTGCCAGGCGAACACGTCCTGTGGGGGGAACGGGAGGCGGGACTCGTGCCGGAAGAGCATGTTTCCGTCTACCCCGAAGGGAACGGCTTGCTCGGTTCTACCGCTTGGGCTCGCCCAGCGGGAAGAGCGCGCCCAGCACGTCGATCAGCCGCTCCTCCACGCCCTCGCCCTTGTCCAACACGCCGGACGCCTTCTCCTGCAGCTGCTCGCGCTCTTCGGCGGTAAGGTCCTTTGCGGTGACCACGATGACGGGGAGACCAGTGTGGTACGGGCTCGCGCGCAGCCGGTCAAGGAACGTGAGGCCGTCCATCACGGGCATCACGAGATCCAGGATGATCGCGTCGGGCGCCTCACGGTTGACGGCCTCGAGCGCGTCCATCCCTTTGTTGGCGGTCTGCACCTCGAGGCCCACCTCCTTCAGGTGGCCCGTGATGATCGTGCGGAACTCGGCCTCGTCGTCCACCACGAGCACGCGCGCGCCCTGCCGGCGAACCAGGTTGCGCCAGAGCACGCGGAGCAGGTCATCGGAGCGGTTCGGGAGGATACTGCCTAATCAAGATTAGCCGGGCCCGAGGTGGCATTGCAATTAATCCGGCCCGCCCAGGGCCTTCTTCAGGGCCCTCACCCCACCCGCGACCCCGTCCGGATGCCCGAAAACGGCCGACCCGGCGACGAGACAGCTCGCCCCGGCCTGCGCGGCCACGGGCCCCGTATTCGCGTCGATCCCGCCGTCCACCTGGAGCTCGGCCCCCTGCTTCCCGATCCGGTCGAGCAGGGAGCGCGCCCGCTTGATCTTGTCGGTGCTGGCCTCGATGTAGCGCTGCCCGCCGAAGCCGGGGTTGACCGACATGATGAGCACGAGGTCCACGTACG
>CAMCNM010000196.1 GCA_945876015.1 Gemmatimonas phototrophica | reverse complement strand
GGGCTCGATCGCGCGGGGCTCGAAGCGGGAGGAGATCTCCTCGCTCACGAGCTGGCCGCCGATTCCGGCGTCCACACCCGATTCACCACGACGCTGACCCCCGGCTCTTCCGCGAGCGCCTTGATCACGGTGGGTACGTCGAGCGGACCCGCGGCGTTGCCGACCAGCTCGATGATTCCCTGCCCGAGCGAGCGGACGCGGAGGTGTTCGGTACCGGCATGGGAGCGGAGCCGCCCGGCGAGCGCGTCCAGGTTGATCTCCCGGTTCGCGCGCCTCCGCTCACGGCGCACCGCAGGCCGCACGGCGGCGAGATCCTGGTCGGCGAGCGCCCTCTCGTCCAGATCGGTTCGGGGCTCGTCCCTTCGGAGCATCAGCCACCAGGCCGCCACGCCGACGGCCGCCCCCATGAGCAGAGCGGGCCACCAGTCGGAGGCGGGAGGGCGAGCGCGGACGATCTTGGGCATCGGGATGGAGCTGTCGGAGGGGCCGGAAGAACTGCCGTGGATTACGCCCCCGGAGGACCGGGGTTCCGATCAGCCTACCAGGAACTGCGACTCGATCACCGCCGATCCGACGGTGAAGGCGGGACGAAAACGGGACCGCTCGATGGCGCCCACCCGTACCGGCGCGCGCGCCTTGCGGATGGATTGGAAGAGATGGTCCGGAAGGCTCAGGAACGCGGCCGCGGCGCGCGGACCGAACTGCACGCAGGTGCCCTGTGCGATCTCCTGCATCGCGACGTCGTGATCGCGCGAAGGGCGATACGCCCGGTTCGACGTCATCGCGTCGTACGAGTCGCACACCGCGAGGACCTGGGCCAGCAGCGGGATGTGTTCACCCTTCAGGCCCTCGGTATAGCCCAGCCCGTCCCACCGCTCGTGATGGTAGCGCGCCCCGGTCGAGAGGTGCTGGAGGCTCGGAATGCGCTCGAGGATACTGGCGCCCACGGTGGTGTGGGGCCTGATCTCCTCGCGCTCGTCCTCGTCGAGGGCCGTGGTCTTCGCGAGGACGCGGAGCGGAACCGACAGCTTGCCGAGGTCGTGCAGATAGGCCGCGGCCCACACCGTCTCGAGCATGTCCTCGTCGAAACCGATCTGATTTCCGACCGCCACCGAAAGGATCGCCACCCGCCGCGAGTGACCGGTCGTATACGGATCCTTGGCGTCGATCAGCGTGGAGAGAATCTCTAGGACCTGATCCCCGGAGAACGGAGAGATCTCGGTCGGGATGAGCTCCTGGCACGCTTCCATCAAAACGCGCTGGAAGGTGGGCGGGTGGTACTCCGGCATGCGTCGCTCGTCCACGAGGCGCAGGAACGCGGACACCACATCGGGCCCGAACTCGACGGCCCGGCCGCGCTCGATCACGTGGCGGATCTCGGCGAAAGAGCAGGGCGGGCGATGCGGCCGGTTCTCGCCCAACGCGGAGACCGTGTCGGCAAGTCGAAGAATGCGCGCGCCCAGCGGGATGTCGTGTCCGGTCAGCCCGTTTGGGTGTAGCCGCTCCCGTCCCACCACTCGTGGTGGTAGCGGACGAGCGGCGCCACGCCCTCTATTTGCGGGATCGCGGTGACCGCGGCCTCGCTCCGGATGGGATGGAGCTGGACGCGCTTGCGGGTCGAGCGGTCGAGGTGGGCGACGGGGTTCTCCCAGGCGTCCTCGGCCAGCCAGATCATCCCCGAGTCGCATAGAACGGCGCCGAACATCAGCTCGGCGACGTCACGCTCCGACAACCCCATCTCCTCGCCGATCAGCCGGCCGAGGTGCGCCACGCGCGGGCCGTGGTCGTACAGGTACCCCGTGGCCGTGCCCATCACCTGGGTGAGGGCCTCGAGCAGACCGGCATAAAACGACCGGCCCGAGTTCATCGAGAGATCCAAGGGCACCGATCCAATATCGCGGCTTCCGAAGCGGCAGCCGGCGCGTTGGGTGTGTTCTGTACAGGGGGACCTGAAAGGTAAACCTTTGTTTCCACCGGTTCCAGGAAATTCTTTTTCCCTGGCCGGGTGGCTTACCGAACCGTTCTGGGAGGGTCCTCGCGGGGCTCTGGCGGCCTCGCGCTGGTGGTGTCCACCCTGCTAGCGGAACGCTCGGCATCCCTCCGGCGGCGGATCTCGGCTGCGCGATCCTTCAGAGTCGCACGCGCCTCGGCGCGGTCGGCCTGCGCCGCCACGTCCGCGTTCATCCAGGCCACGCGGGCTTTGTCTGGGCTCAGCGGCGTCGCCAGGCTGAACGGGATGGGAATCACCAGACCACCCAGCTCGAGCTGCGGCCCGTGCGGCCCCGGTGAGATGCCCCAGCGCCGGCCGCTCGCGTCGGTATAGGTCCAATCCGACATGCGTCGCCCCGCTTCCTCCAGGGCGTATACCGAGTCGCTGACCTCCGCGAGCAGGATCCTCAGATCGAGCTCGGCCTTCTGGGCGTCGGACAGCGCGATGATCTCGGAGGGAAGGTCGTACAGGCGTCCGTCGAGACCGTCGGCTCGGAGCCGCTCGGCGGCCCGGTAGAGGGGACCGAACCGCACCGGGCCCGGGTTCGTGAGCCCGGGACCCCGCTCGGCGCTGGGCACGAAGCCATCGGCCCGCGGCACTCCGCTCAGGGGTGGCTCCTCCGGCCCCCCCACCGACCCCGGCGTGGACGGCATGACGACTTCCCGCTCGGGCGTCGGGGTTTGTTCAACCGCACGGGGCGGAAGCTCGACCGGAGGCGCTTCGTCCACCGGGGACGAGATCAGCACGATCGCCCAGTCCGGCGGCGGTTTCTCCGATCGAACACGTATCCCGGGGTTGGCCAGCCAGACCGCGACCAGGGCGAGATGGATCAGAACGGACGGGAGGACCCAGGGAACCAGCCTGCGCGCCCGACGAAACGACGAGTCCCCCGGAAGGGACGTCGTGAATGGTCGGTGCGACGCTGGAGGTACCATCGTAGTGCCTAACCCGCCTGGGGGGACCTGTTCCTGGTCGGAGACGTCCGTCAGGCCCTTCCCGACACAGGCGGCGGTGGGGCGCTCGTACCGGCGACCACCGGGTTGCGCAGGATGCCCACCCCGACGACCTCCACCTCCACCACGTCCCCGGGCACCAGAGGCCCCACGCCCTCCGGAGTGCCCGTGGTGATGACGTCCCCCACCTCGAGCGTGGCGAACGTCGAACACCAGGCGATCACATAGTCGATCGGGAAGGCCAGGTCCCTAGTGTTGCCCTGCTGACGGACCTTTCCATTCACGCGTGTGATCACTTCGAGATCGCGCGGATCGCGTCCTCCCAAAGGAACCGGAGTGCCGATCGGACAGAACGTGTCGAACCCCTTGGCGCGGGCCCACTGCCCGTCGGTCTTCTGGAGCTCGCGCGCGGTGACGTCGTTGAGCGGCATGATGCCGCTGACGTACTTCCAGGCGTCGGACGGGGAAACGGAGCGGACGGAGCGTCCGATCACCACCGCGATCTCGCCCTCGTACTCGACCCGGCCGCCCCACGGTGGGATCACGATCGGTTCGCCGTCACCGATAACGGCTGACGGGGGCTTCAAAAAGATCAGCGGCTCCTTCGGTACCTCGTGGCCCAGCTCCTTCGCGTGCGCGGCGTAGTTACGCCCGACGCAGAGGATCTTGGACGGCCGGGTGGCCAGGGCCATCAGTCATGCCGGGGACGCGTGTGCAGCCAGGTCCCGACCATGGCGCCCGTGGCCGCGATGGTGAGGAAGAAACCGATCACGCCCCACCAGAACCCGAGGTCGCTGGCGTTGGCGCCCCAGCCGGCCGCCGAGTTCTTGAAGGCTCCGAAGGCGAGCCCCAACCACGCGATGCCGACCACGAAACCGAAGATGCGAAACATTTCGAATGTTTGAGCTCGAGGAGACGACACGCCGTCTAGGCGCCCGCAATGTAAGCCAGGTCAATCCGGAGGCAACGGTCGAGCCCCGTCGGGCTCGTGGTAGAAGCGGCGTACCGCCCGCTCGACCTCGTGCCACGGCCCCTTCACCAGGGGCGCCGGCGGGAGGGAATCGCGCAGATACCGCCCGTAGCGCCGGGAGACCATCCGGCTGTCGAGGAGGAGGACGACCCCCCGGTCCGTTCGGGACCGGATCAGCCGGCCGAACCCCTGCTTGAGGCGGAGGGCCGCGAGCGGCAGGAGGTAGGCGTTGAACGCGTCGCCCCCCGCCGCTTCGATCGCCTCGAGCCGCGCCGCCGTGACCGGCTCGGTCGGCACGCGGAACGGAAGCTTCTGGATGACGAGCCCGCGCAGGGGATCGCCGGGCACGTCCACGCCCTCCCAGAACGATGCGGTGCCGAGCAGCACGCCCGAGCGCGACTCCGTGAACCGGGCGAGGAGCCGGTGGCGCTCGTCCTCACCGTGCACGAACAGCGGCCAGCGCGCGTCGGCCCCGCTCGCGCGGAGCAGATCCGCGACACGACGCAGCGCCCGGTGTGACGTGAACAGTCCGAACAGGCCGCCGCCGGTGAGGGCCGCCACGCTCTCGAGCAC